>NZ_JBTEKS010000105.1:0-12500 GCF_054333355.1 Methylomagnum sp.
GGCAGGACACCCATGAAAAGAACTTGGCAACCCAGCAAAATCAAGCGTGTACGCACCCACGGATTCCGGGCGCGGATGAGTACCCGGGGCGGGCGCAATGTGTTGAACGCCCGCCGCGCCAAGGGCCGCAAGCGGTTGACCGTCTGACGCTTGGATTCCCCCGGCCACGGTTTCCCTAGAACCCGCCGACTAGGCGCAGCAGCCGACTTCCAGCGGGTCTTCGAGCAACCATACAAGTCCGCGGACAGTCGGCTGACCGTACTGGCACGAACCAACGGCAAAACCCACCCGCGCCTTGGCTTGGCCATCTCCAAGCGGCAGGTCCGCAAAGCCCATGACCGCAACCGTCTTAAGCGCCTGATTCGAGAAAGCTTCCGCCAGTGCCAACACCAACTCGGCGGAGTCGATTTCGTGGTCATGGCACGCAGCGCCGCACTCCAGGCAGACCATGAAACATTATTCCGCTCATTGCAAAAACACTGGGCTTTCCTGGTGAAGCAATGCAAGCCCTTCTGGTCTTCCTCATCAAAACCTACCGCTACCTGATAAGTCCTTGGGTGGGCCAGCATTGCCGCTTCCACCCGACCTGCTCTGTCTATGCCTTGAACGCCATCGAGCGGTTCGGTGCCCTACGGGGTTCCTGGCTCGCCATCAGGCGCCTCGCGAAATGCCATCCCTGGCACGCGGGAGGCGTCGACCCCGTCCCAGAAAAATTCGGAAACAACAATGGATAACGCACGCTTCGTCTTATTCGTTTTCTTCATGCTTCTCAGCGTTCTGCTGTGGCAACAATGGCAAATAGACTACGGCCCGAAGCCAGACATGCCCGCCACTCAATCCGCCGCCGTCCCGGACGGCAAGCCCGACGTCCCGGAGTCGGCCCGCACCGTGGACGACGTGACCCAATCGGGCCAGGCCATGGCGGCTAGCGCGGCCCAGCATCAGCGCATCGCCGTCAGCACCGACGTTATCCGCATGGAAATCGACACGGACGGCGGCGACCTCCGCCTGCTCGACTTGCCCGGCTATCCAGAGAGCAAGGAAGCGCCCGACAAGCCGGTGCGCCTGTTCAGCGACGATGGGCTGGTGTTCATCGCCCAAAGCGGCTTCCTCGGCAACGAAGGCTTGGCCCCGACCCACCACAGCGTTTGGCGTGCCGAGGCGACCGAATACAAGCTTGCCGACGGCCAGGACGCCCTCCGCATTCCGTTGACCTGGACCAACGGCCAGGGCGTGACCGTCACCAAGACCTATGTGTTGAAGCGCGGCAGCTACGACATCGCGCTGGAGCACAAGGTCGCCAACCAGACCGGCTCCGACTGGGCCGCCCGCCAATACGTCCAATTGCAGCGGAAAGACCCCGGCGACAAGGCCAAGGACCAGTTCGTCCGCACCTACACCGGCGGCGTGCTGTACACCCCGGAAGAAAAGTACGAAAAAATCAGCTTCAAGGACATGGCGGGCGAGAACCTCAACCGCAAATCCAAGGATGGCTGGATCGCCATGATTCAGCACTACTTCTTGGCCGCGTGGATTCCTCCGGCGGGCGAGGAGCATAACTTCTACACCAAGGCGCTGGCCGACAACCATTTCGTGATTGGCGCCTATACCTCCAGCCTGGAAGTGAAGGCCAACGAGGAGAAAACCTTCAAGGCCCAGCTTTACGCTGGCCCGAAACTGCAACGGGTGCTGGAAGCCACCGCCCCCGGCCTGGACCTGACGGTCGATTACGGCGTCCTGACCATCATCGCCAAGCCCATCTTCTGGCTGCTGGAGCAATTCCACAAAATCTTCAACAACTGGGGCTGGGCCATCATCTTCGTCACGCTCACCCTCAAGGCGTTGTTCTTCCGCCTGTCCGCCGCCAGCTATAAGTCCATGGCGAACATGCGGAAACTCCAGCCCAAGTTGCAGCAGCTCAAGGAGCAGTGCGGCGGCAACAAGCAGGAAATGAACATGAAGATGATGGAGATGTACCGCAAGGAGAAGGTCAACCCGTTGGGCGGCTGCTTGCCGATCCTGGTGCAAATCCCGGTCTTCATCTCCCTGTACTGGGTGCTGGTGGAAACCGTCGAAATGCGCCAGGCGCCCTTCGCCCTGTGGCTGACGGACCTGTCCTCGAAAGACCCCTACTTCATCCTGCCGGCCATCATGGGCGTGTCCATGTTCATCCAGCAGAAGCTCAGCCCGCCGCCCACCGACCCGGTGCAAGCCAAGATCATGCAGTTCTTCCCGGTCATGTTCACCGGCTTCTTCGCGTTCTTCCCGTCCGGGCTGGTGCTGTACTGGGTGGTCAACAACCTGTTGTCCATCGCCCAGCAGTGGTACATCAACAAGGTCATCATCGGCGACACCGCCCCGGCCAAGACCTAAAGCTCATCGTCCCTGTAGGTCGGGCTTAAGCCCGACCTACACACCCCCCCGCTGCGTGACTCCCCCCACCGACACCATCGCCGCCATCGCCACCCCGCCGGGCCGGGGTGGCATCGGCATCGTCCGGGTTTCCGGCGAGGCCGTGCCCGGAATCGCTTTGGGCCTGCTCGGCAAGCTTCCCCAGCCCCGCGACGCCCATTTCTGCCCCTTCCTCGATCATAACGGTACAGTTCTCGACCAAGGACTCGCCCTCTATTTCCCGGCCCCGCGCTCCTTCACCGGCGAACACGTTCTCGAACTCCACGCCCATGGCGGTCCCGTGCTGCTGGATATGTTGCTGCGGCGGGTGCTGAGCCTGGGCGCCCGGCTGGCCCGGCCCGGCGAGTTCACCGAACGGGCCTTCCTCAACGACAAGCTCGACCTCGCCCAGGCCGAGGCCATCGCCGACCTCATCGACAGCACCACCGAGCAAGCCGCCCGCTCCGCCCAGCGCTCGTTGCAGGGCGAATTTTCCCGATACATTCACGAATTGGTCGAGGCGTTGATTGAATTGCGGCTGTATGTGGAAGCCTCTATCGACTTTACCGACGAGGACATCGACTTCCGGTCCGAGGGCCACACAGGAGAAAAACTGGCCGACCTGCTGGCCCGCCTGGACGCCATCCGCGCCACCGCCCGGCAGGGCCGCTTGCTGCGCGACGGCATGACCGTGGTCATCGCTGGTCGGCCCAACGCGGGCAAGTCCAGCTTGCTGAATCGCCTCGCGGGCCGGGAAGCCGCCATCGTCACCGAAATCGCCGGGACCACCCGCGACATCCTGCGGGAGTACATCCAAATCGACGGAATGCCCCTGCATATCGTGGACACGGCGGGTTTGCGGGAGAGTGATGACGTGGTGGAACGGGAAGGCGTGCGGCGTGCCCGCGCCGAGATTGCACAGGCCGACCGGGTGCTATTGCTGATTGACGGGCGCCATCCCGAAGAGGGCGAAGCTTTGCTGGGAACCTTGCCCGAGGGGCGGCCCGTTACCCGGCTGTATAACAAGATCGACCTCACCGGCCAAGCGGCGGGCTACCTGGATACCAACGCTGGTCCCGCCATCCACTTATCCGCCAAGACCGGCGAGGGACTGGACGCGCTGCTGCGCCATCTCAAATCCGCCATGGGCTACGACAGCGAGGCGGAAGGCGTCTTCATCGCCCGCCGTCGCCACCTCGACGCCCTGGCCCGCGCCCGCGATTTCATGGAGGGCGCCGCCGCGCAGCTACTCATTCCCGCCCCGGAATTGCTGGCCGAGGACTTGCGGGAGGCGCAGAACGCGCTGGCGGAAATCACCGGGGAATTTACCAGCGATGATTTGCTGGGGCGAATATTCGCCAGTTTTTGTATTGGAAAGTAGCTTTTCTACCCATGTGGTTTTTATGAGCTTGCCCCACTAAACTTTCGGGGGTGAGAGTTTTTTATTTTTATCCTAGTTCGTTTTATTTGATGTGATAGGTATGAGAGGCCAGCCTGATAATGCGCTGAGAGCAAAACTAGAAGAAATGGACCTACTTCCTACTAACCAAGGGGAGAAGGAGCTTTATTTTGTGTCGGATCGAGGCGAAATGTTTGATAAACCAAGCATTCGTATCGCTTTGGAAAAGGCTGCTGAATTTGAGGCTGATGCTGTTTTTTTTCGGGTTTTTCCCGATGACAATCGATACCCAAAGCGCCTGCCTATTCCCCAAATATTTATATACCATGATACATCACTCAGTTTGAATGAGTCTTGGTATGCTGAGATACATCGCAACCTTTGGAATGCAGGTGTGGTTCCGCTCGCGTTTATTTTCAGCGTCGATAGTATAAAAATACTAAATTGCCGCAAGGTGCCTGAGATAAAGGGCAGCAAGCCTGCTTTCAGTCCTTTTGATAAGCTAGAAAAACTTATTGCTGCCGACCGCAAATTTATTGTTCGCGCTATTGCTGCTGGAACCTTATGGGATAATCCTAGTTTTAAGGACGATTTTAGGCTAGAAGAAACGGCCTATTTTAAGCTTTTAGATTTCCTGAAGGCTTATAGGAAAAAACTTATTAAGCAAAAAATCGCGGACGAGCTAATTGTTAACCGCTTGCTTGTTATCGCAATGTTAATAAAGTATTTGTCTGATCGTAAGGACTCCAATGGAAATCGAGTATTTAAAAAAGGGTTTTTTCGGCAATTCTTAAAACATGAGATCAACATCGAAGATGGTGCTGATAATTTAGATAAGGTATTTCGCGACCCCAGTAGTTGCATCAAGCTTTTTGATTGTCTTAGCCAACATTTTAATGGCGGTATTTTCGAGTTCAGCACAAGCGAAAAGCAAGCGATGCTTAAAGCTGACTTATCTCCGATTGCAGATTTTTTGGCCGGGGATAGAGAGCCAAATGGGCAGGGCATATTCTGGCCACTCTATTCCTTTGAGTATTTGCCCGTTGAATTGATTAGCAATATCTACGAGGAATTCCTAGCAAAGAAAACTGCAATTTCAGAAAAAGGTGAGAAGGCTAAAGAAGACACTAAAGGTATTGTCTATACCCCGCCCATGCTGGTTGATTTATTATTGGATCAATGCCTGTCTTTTGATGCTGATATTCTGGATTGGCGAATAGTAGACCCGGCCTGTGGTTCCGGCGTTTTCCTTGTGGGTGTATTTAAGCGTTTAGTTCATTGTTGGCGGATGGCTAATCATTGGAGAAACCCAACCCATAGCGATTTGCAGGGTATTTTAAAGAAAAATGTTTTTGGTTTTGACAAGGAGCCAGAGGCAATTTTAATTACAGCGTTTAGTTTATACATAGCTTTATTCGACGAATTAGAGCCTTTGGTAATTTGGAATGAGCTTAAGTTTGATGACCTGCGCGAAAATAATCTGCAAGCCAAAGATTTTTTTGAAATCATGAAGTCTGGAAAATTTGATGGTTATTTTGACTTAGTGATTGGAAATCCTCCGTTTGATAGTAAGTTGGAAACACATGCAGCAAAACAACTTGAAAAGCGCTTAAAAAAACAAAGACCCCCGCTTCCAGATAATCAGGCTGCCCTATTATTTCTTGAGCAATCCTTTAGGCTTGGTCGTGATGGGGCTACTATTTGTCTAATCCAGCCAGCGGGTCCGCTGCTTTACAATGGCAGTGCCCAAGCATTTCGCCAAGCGCTATTTAATGATTTTCATATTGCTATAGTTTTTGATTTCACCGCCCTTGAAGACTCACTTTTTAAGGCACAGGTAGCCGCAGCGGCAGTGATTGGTTTTAATAAGCTAGTTAAAACAGATAAAGTACTCCATGTTACTTTTCGCAGAACTAAGGCAATCAAGGAAAAGCTGCTGTTTGAATTGGATGCTTATGACTTCCATTGGGTTTCAATAAAGTCGATAAATTCAAATAAGCAGGTATGGAAAGCCAATCTTTTAGGTGGTGGTCGGCTTCATAGGCTTCTCGAGCGCTTGATTCCTGAAAATGCTTCAACGCTGGGAGAGTATCTAAACCAACGGGAAGAGCATGATGGGTGGCAATTTTGCGAAGGTTATAGCGTGGGGTGCGGCCATGTGCTAAATGATTTGCCTAATAGGGATCAATTTGTTGGGGTGCCAGCTAACCAAATTAAAGAAAAATTTAAATTGAAAAGAACGCCGGAGCTTGCGCCATGGATCACAGGAAAATCAAATGTAAGCCCTGATATTTTGACTAAAAATGGCTTTGTGAGAAAACCAAAAATTTGTGATTATTTGTTTTTTGAAGAGCCGCGTAAAAATAATAAAAAAATATTTGAACCACCCCATGTTTTGATACGAAAAAAAATTGATGATGGTGTAATTCCCGTAGAGTTTTCTAATGAATATTTAGTGTTTAGTAAACAAATTATTGGTATTCATGCTAAGGATGAGCAG
The DNA here is from genome assembly GCF_054333355.1 of Methylomagnum sp. Taxonomy (NCBI): domain Bacteria; kingdom Pseudomonadati; phylum Pseudomonadota; class Gammaproteobacteria; order Methylococcales; family Methylococcaceae; genus Methylomagnum; species Methylomagnum sp. The sequence continues at coordinate 6,291 of NZ_JBTEKS010000105.1, forward strand.
AAGCTCAGAATGTTAACACAAAGCCTGAGCGGTTCTAAGTTGTTTGCATTTCTAGCAGTGGTAATTAGTGGCAGAATATTGGTCAGCCGAGAAACATCTTTACTGCAACAAGATATTCTTGCTGTGCCATATCAGGAAGAAAGCGAAGATATTAAATTGCGAGACTGGGAACAATCGTTGATTGACGATGTAATGAAGGTTCTTGTTGATTTTCGCAGAAAGGGCGAGAAATCAGTCGCGGTAAAGGCAGTCAGTTTTTCGGAATTGTTAGAGTTTGGCGAAATGTATTGCCGGATATTGAATTCCATATATGAAAACTTCCAGCCACTACCTCCAATTATTTTGGATCATTTTGTGTGCTATCCGTTTTGCTACGGAGAGGCTCCTGAGATAGAAATTCCAGCACAAAATAAAGCTGTAGATTATCTTGAGGAATTATTGTCGCGACAAGTTGGCAGACGTTTATTTGTTAATCGAATCATAAGAACATATGAACAAAATGTAATATTAATGGTTAAGCCGAATCAGAAACGTTTTTGGCTGCGATCCATGGCCATGCGTGATGCCGATGAAACCCTCGTAGATATGCTTCACCAAGGATATTAATAATGGCTAATCCATTAAGTTCACGTCCTCTCGGGGGGAATGGAAATCTACTAGGTCCAGCACCGGGCACACAGTTCCATAAAGTAGTGAGGCATCTTAAAGTTGCGCTTGTGGATTTTGCTAGTTCATCAATGAAAAAAGGGATTAAAAATGAACCAGCTCTAAACTTAAATCTTGCTAAGTCTATAGGCCAAGTCTTCTATAGGGAGGATTTACCCTATATGGTGCTTCCTGAAGTAATGGAGAACGAAAACTTAGGCACCAGCCCAAGACCTGATATCGGTATTTATTTATTCACTTCAGATGAGCCAGAAAAAATCACTGTTTTTGAGGGCAAGCGATTGTCGTCAAATGGACTTCCCAATAAACGCCACCGCGAATATGTCTGTGGTCACGAAGAAAATGGTAAATACGTTGATTGCGGCGGAATTGAACGATTTAAGCTGTCAATTCATGGTAGAGACTTCAGTTATGCAGGGATGATTGGGTATGTTCAAGATGGAGAGTTTGACGTATGGCTTGCAAGAGTTAATCAATGGATTTGCGAGTTAAGTTGCAAACCTACCCGTGCTATATGTCCAGAATGGTCTGAGGAGGAGCAGCTAACGCTCGTCGGAAATGAGCATGAAATTATGCAATCAAAGTCTGTGGTATATCGCACTGATGATCAGATCCATCTCACCCACCTGTGGGTTAATTTAATATCACCCTAAAAAGCGCAATCATGGGTGACTCTGACACTCATGCGCCCGCTTCCCGTGCCGGTGGCGGGTGGCGACTTGGCGCGGCTATGGGATTTCCTCAATATCCCCGTCAAGGTCCGCCCGCTGGTGCTGGCCGTCATGCTCGAATCATGGCGACCGGAAACCGCATTCCCGGTGTTGGAGCTTATCGGAGCGCAAGGCACGGGCAAAAGCAGCACGCAGGAGAAATACCGGCAGCTTACCGACCCGAACGCGGTGAATCTCCGGGCCGCGCCTAAGAATGTCGAGGACATCTTCATCGGGGCGGGCTGCAATTGGCTGGTGAGCCTGAACAATCTCTCCCACCTATCCCCGCAGCAACAGGACGCGCTTTGCAATCTGGCGACCGGCGGCGGATTCGCGGCGCGGAAGCTCTACACCAACGCCGACGAAACCCTGATCGAGTGCAAGCGGCCCGTGGTCATCAACGGCATCGTGCCGCTAGTCACGGCGCAAGACCTCACCGCCCGCGTGGTCCATGTCGAGCTTGAACCCATCCCGGAATACCGCGACGAAACCGACATCGAAGCGGCTTTCAACGAGGCAGCGCCCGCCATTATGGGGGCGTTGCTGGATTTGTTCGTCGCCACGCTCGCCAAGTTGCCCGAGGTGAAACCCGAGCGCTTACCGCGCATGGGCAGCTTCGCCAAGCTGGGCGAGGCCATGTACCAAGCTCAAGGCTGTAAACCCGGCGAGTTCATCGCGTTGTATGACGAAAACCGCACGCATTCGGTGGCGCGTAGTTTGGAAGCTTCGCCCGTAGCGACCGCGATTCAGGAAATGGTGGACGCCCACCAGGGGCAAGGGAGCATTGTATTCAGCGGCACCATGAAGAAGCTGTTGGAATCCCTGGCAACCCATCGGGAGGGCGCCGAGTCCTGGCCGAAATCGCCGCGAGGGCTGGGCGATGTGCTGCGGCGGCAAAGTCCGGCGCTATCGGCGGTGGGCATCCATATCGACATCGGCAAATCGGGGCGGGAGGGCGTGCCGGTCACGGTCAAGCGTGAACTTCGTGAACGTTGTGAACATCGTTCTGGAGTTTTTCGCGGGGAGAAAAATTTTTCCGATGATGCGGGGAGGCTGTGATGGACGTTCAAGCGTTCGTCCCACGCATCGAGGCGGCGGGCTTCACGCTGGAAGCGGACGGCACCGACCTTGTGGTCCGTCCGTTCTCCAAGCTCTCGGAATCGCAAAAGGGGTTTATCCGTCGCCATAAGCCGGAGTTGTTGGCCGTGTTGACTAATCGGCACCGGGACGAGGACAACCCGGCGGACCCCGAACGCTGCGAAATCATCGAGTTCACCCGCTGGCGGCTTCCCTCCGGGCGGTGCGTGGCTTTCAAGCTGGCTATCCCCAAGGAGAAATACGACGGCTTTGCATTGCTGCACCTGTTGGAAATTCAGGGGCGACAGCACTCGTCCACAAGCAACGACGAGGTTTAAGGCATGGCAAAAAGCAGCAACAAAGCAGAGCCAACGGTAGAAGAAGATAAGGCCCTATTAGCTAAGGCACAGACAACCCTACGCCCGAGCGCCAACGCGGCGGCGGTGATCGCCGAATTCGGCAAGCCGTTCGGCGACCAGGATTTTTCGGCGCTTATGGTGCAACTCATGAAGAGTTCGGAAGCGTTGAAGGAGAATGACTTGAGCCGTTGCGAGGCCATGCTGTTCACCCAAGCCCACGCCCTGCAATCCATTTTCATGAATCTGGCCCGGCGGTCGGCGATGAATCTGGGGGAACACATGACGGCGACGGAAGTTTATATGCGGCTGGCGCTCAGGGCGCAGTCGCAATGCGTGCGGACCTTGGAAGTCCTGGGCACGCTCAAGAATCCGCCCAACGTGGCCTTCGTGAAGCAAGCCAACATCGCCCACGGGCACCAGCAAGTGAATAACGGCACGGCGGCACCGGCGCAAGCCCCGAGTCCGCCAGCCCCGGAAAAAACCGTCAACAATCTGGCCGACAATGAAACCGAGTCGTTATACTTGGGCACACACGCGCACGGGAAAACCGCAAACGCGCCGAACGAACTATTAAGGCCACCGGCTAACGCCTCCCGGTAGCTGGGGGGAAACCACCCGCCGGGCGTGCTCCATCTTTCTCGATTAAGGAAACTCCGTGACTTCTGACCAACTCAACGAGCTGGAAAACCGGCTGTGGGCCGCTGCCGATCAACTTTGGGCCAATACCGGCTTGAAACCGGCGGACTTCTCCACCCCCGTGCTGGGGCTGATCTTTCTCAGTTATGCCGACCGGCGGTTCCGGGAGGTTGAGGAAAAATACCGGAGCGAAGGCCAAAACCCCGAGGAATTGGAGCCTTACGAATACCAAGCCGAGGGCGTGCTGTACCTCAAACCAGAAGCCCGGTTTAGTCGGTTGCTGGAGTTGCCCGAGGGCGCAGAATTGGGCAAGGCCATCAACACCGCCATGGCCCACATCGAGGCCGACAACCAAGAACTCAAGGGCGTGCTGCCCCGCTCCTACAACAAGCTCGACAACGCCATTCTGGTGGAGCTGCTGCGGTTGCTGGCCCCGGTCAAGCTGACGGGCGACGCCTTCGGCAAGGTGTACGAATACTTCCTGGGCAAGTTCGCCATGAAGGAGGGCCAGAAGGGCGGGGTGTTCTATACGCCGGAGAGCCTCGTCAAGCTGATCGTGGAAGTTATCGCGCCGTACCATGGCCGGGTGTTCGATCCGGCGTGCGGGTCGGGCGGTATGTTCGTGCATAGCGCGGCCTTCGTGGAGCGCCACCAGAAGAAGGCCAGCGAGGAAATTTCGGTTTACGGCACGGAGAAGGCCGCCGACACGGTGAAGCTGGCGAAGATGAACCTGGCGGTGCATGGCCTGTCCGGGGATATTCTCGAAGCCAATACCTACTACGAAGACCCGCACGACGCCTTGGGGCGGTTCGATTTCGTGATGGCGAATCCGCCGTTCAACGTGTCCGGGGTGGATAAGACGCGGCTGAAAGGGGATAAGCGCTTTCCCGGTTTGCCGAACACGGACAACGCTAATTACCTGTGGATTCAGCTTTTTCACGCGGCGCTGAATGAGCGGGGCCGGGCCGGTTTTGTGATGGCGAATTCGGCGGCGGATGCACGCGGCACGGAGTTGGACATCCGCAAGAAGCTGATTCAAAGCGGGGCGGTGGATGTGATTGTGTCGGTGGGTTCCAATTTCTTTTATACCGTGACCTTGCCGTGTACTTTGTGGTTTTTCGATAAGGGCAAGGCTAGCGGCCCGCGCAAGAATAAAGTCTTGTTTATCGACGCCCGCCATGTTTTCCGGCAAGTGAGCCGCGCCCTTCGGGATTTCCTACCCGAGCAGGTGGAATACCTCGCCAATATTGTGCGGATGTATCGGGGTGAGTTGGTGGAGGATGGTTTTCTTGTAGGTTGGGAAGATGGATATGAGCCGGAAATTGCCTTTCCCTTAGGCGGGCATGGGCCGCTGATTGACCCCGCTGAATTATTCCCCGGTTGCGAGTATCGGGACGTGCCGGGGCTGTGCAAAGTGGCAACGATTGAGGAGATTGAAGCGCAGGGGTGGAGTTTGAATCCGGGACGGTATGTGGGGGTGGCTGAAAAGGGAGCTGACGACTTTGATTTCGCGGAACGATTAGAATCTTTGAATGAAGAACTCGAAATTCTTCATAACGAAGCGCGGGAAATAGAGGAAATAATTGCTAACAACATTTCTGGGTTGCTAAAGATATGATGACTATACCCCTTGGGCAAATTGCCACCATGCGGTACGGTAAACTGCCACCCAAAGAAATCTTCGATGCTGGTTTTCCAATTTTTACTGGTTATCGCGTTGCTGGCTATTCAAGAGAATATTTATACGAAAAACCAATGCTCTTAGTAATAGCCCGTGGAGTGGGAGGCACTGGGGAGGTAAAAATATCGCCCCCCAAGGCTTGGATCACAAACTTGTCGATTGTTCTTGAGCTAGATGAAGAACAGGCCGATAAGAAATTCATGTGCTATTACCTAAGCCAGCAGTCACTTAAAGAAAAGCTAGATACTGGCTCAGCTCAGGCGCAAATTACAGTTAATGCTCTTTCCACGTTCATCGTTACCATTCCTTCGATTTCAATTCAACGCCGCATCGCCTCTTTCCTCTCCGCCTACGACGACCTCATCGAAAACAACACCCGGCGCATTGCCATTTTGGAAGAAATGGCCCGGCGGATTTATGAGGAATGGTTTGTCCACTTCCGCTTTCCGGGGCATGAGAATGTGCGGATGGTGGAGTCGGAGTTGGGTTTGATACCGGAGGGGTGGGGAGTTCTTAGCTTTACGGAACTGTTTGATGTTCGTTATGGCAAAACCTTACCGACAAAAAATTTAGACCCTGATGGACAATACCCTGTTTATGGTGGTGGCGGCGTAATTGGTCGTTATAAAGATTATGTTGTTCCGGGGCCGACTTGCCTAATTACTTCCCGTGGCAACGGAAGTGGAACAGTATGGCGAACAACTGAAAAAGCCTTTGTGACCAATAACTCTTTCGTAGTCACCCCTAAAGGGAAATTTCAGAATCTCAGCTTTGGGTTCGCTGAACTATTCGCCAAAAATACCCCAATAAAAAGCGTTCTAGGCGGTGCGGCTCAGCCTCAATTGACTTTGGATGGACTGACATCGTTACGTGTTATCGCTTTTGCTGCGAACTTAGCAAAAACCTTTGATGACATAATCCGCCCGTTGTTTGACCTTGCCACGAATTTGCATCATAAAAACTGTAATCTCCGCACCACCCGCGATCTCCTCCTCCCCAAACTCATCTCCGGCGAATTGGACGTATCGCACCTGCCCGAACCCTTGGAAATAGCGGCCTAATTCATGCCCCCTAATCCAAC
>NZ_JBTEKS010000106.1:0-12273 GCF_054333355.1 Methylomagnum sp.
GGCCAGCGCCGCCTCAATAACGGCTTCCGTCAGCGGTGGCACCGGACGGGTTTCGGTCACGGCACCCTCGGTATCGCCCGTTTCGGTCACGACGCCCAAACGGACCCGCACCCGGTAGCGCTTGTCGGTATTCAACAAAAAGCCGGACAGCTTGGTGGCCTCGCCCAAACAAATCGGCAACAGGCCGCTGGCGATGGGATCGAGGCTACCCGTGTGCCCCGCTTTTTTCGCTCTAAACAACCACTTGGTCTTTTGCAAAACGAAATTGGAGGTCTTGCCGGGCGATTTATCCAACAAGAAGACCCCGTTCAGGCCGCGCAATTCGGGCTTGGGCTTGCTCATCGGTTCGGTTCGTCCCCGTCGCCCTGATCTGGCGCTGACTGCGAGAGTCCATGCAGCAGGGCGTCCATTTTGAAGCCGCGCTCGATGGAATCGTCATGGACGAAGCGGATTTCCGGCAGCACGCGAATACGCAGGCGCTTGGCCAGCTCGTGACGCAATTCCGGCACGTACTCCATCAGCCGCTTCACGGCTTTGTTGGGAGGCAGCGTGCCCGCCAGAAAGCTCACGTACAGCTTCGCCACCGCCAAGTCGCGGGTGACTTCGGTATCGCTGATCGTCACCATCCCGAGTTCCGGGTCTTTGACATGGACCCGAACCAACTCGGCCATTTCCTTTTGGATTTGCGAAGCGACCCGGTCGCTCCGGCTGAATTCCCTGGGCATTAGCGTTGAACCTGTACCTTCTCAAACACTTCGATCTGGTCGCCGACCTTGATTTCGTTGTAGTTCTTGACGCCCATACCGCATTCCATACCGGCTTTGACCTCGGCCACGTCGTCTTTGAACCGGCGCAGCGAATCCAATTGGCCTTCGAAGATGACCACGTTGTCGCGCAGCACGCGGATCGGCAGGTTGCGCTTTACGAAGCCCTCCAACACCATGCAGCCCGCGATGGCGCCGAACTTCGGATGACGGAACACGTCGCGGACCTCGGCGTTGCCGACGATCTGCTCCTTGTATTCCGGCTCCAACATGCCGTTGATGGACTTCTTAACCTCGTCGATGGCCTCGTAAATGATGCTGTAGTAGTGCAGGTCGATGCCGCGCTCTTCGATGAGCTTGCGGGCGCCGCCGTCGGCACGAACGTTGAAGCCAATGATGATGGCGGTGGACGCCAGCGCCAAGTTGGCGTCGGTCTCGTTGATGCCGCCCACGCCGCCGCCGATGACCTTGACCTTGACCTTGTCGGTGGATAGGGCTGTCAGCGAGCCGCGCAAAGCCTCGAGGCTGCCCTGCACGTCGGCCTTGATGACCAGGTTGAGATCGACGCTCTCGCCGCTGCTTTCCAGCCGCAAAAACACGTCTTCCAGCTTGGTGGCCTGTTGCGCCGCCAGCTTGGTGGTGCGTAGTTTCTCTTCACGCTGGGTAGCAATTTCGCGGGCCTTGCGCTCGTCGGCCACCACGATGAACTCGTCGCCCGCGTTGGGTGCGCCGGACAGACCCAGCACTTCCACCGGGCAGGATGGCCCGGCTTCTTTCACTGGCTTGCCGTTCTCGTTGAACATGGCGCGGACGCGGCCAAACTCCATGCCGCACAGGATGAAGTCGCCTTTGCGCAAATGACCCTGCTGAATCAGGATGTCCGCGACCGGGCCGCGTCCCTTTTCCAGCTTGGATTCCAGCACCACGCCCGTGGCCGGGATGTCGTGGGCGGCCTTAAGCTCCAATATTTCCGCCTGCACCAGAATCGCGTCGAGCAGCGCGTCGATGCCCTCGCCGGTCTTGGCCGACACTTCGACGAACTGGGCGTCGCCGCCCCATTCCTCGGGCACGACGCTCAGCGCCACCAATTCCTGCTTGACCCGATCCGGGTCGGCCTGGGGCTTGTCGATCTTGTTGACCGCCACCACCAGCGGCACGCCAGCGGCGCGGGAATGGTCCACGGCTTCGCGGGTCTGCGGCATGACGCCGTCGTCCGCCGCCACCACCAGCACCACGATGTCGGTGATTTTGGCGCCACGGGCACGCATGGCGGTGAACGCGGCATGACCGGGCGTATCCAGGAACGTCACCGCGCCATGGCTGGTTTTCACCTGATAGGCGCCGATGTGCTGGGTGATGCCGCCCGCCTCGCCCGCCGCCACGCGGCTCTTGCGAATGTAGTCGAGCAGCGAGGTCTTGCCGTGGTCGACGTGGCCCATGATGGTCACGACCGGGGCGCGGGCCGTTTGCTCGGCCTCCGCCGCCAGACTCAGCGTGGCGATGATTTCGGCTTCGAGGACGTCCTCGACCTGCTGAACGGCGGTGTGGCCCATTTCCTCCACCACCAAGGTGGCGGTGTCTTGGTCGAGCACCTGATTAATGGTGGCCATGACGCCCATGCGCATGAGGGTCTTAATGACCTCGGTGGCCTTCACCGACATGCGCTGGGCAAGGTCGGACACGCTGATAGATTGGGGTATGGCGACTTCGCGCACGATGGGTCCTGTAGGTTTTTCGAAGCCGTGCTTGGCTTCCGGCATGACGGGCGCTTTGCCCGGCTTGAATTTTTTCCGTTTGTGCTTACCGCGCACATCGTCGAAATCCCGCACATCGTCATCCGGGGATCGACCGCGCTCACCACCAGTAGCCGCTTTCTTTTTGCCGCGCTTGGCGTCGAGGTCCGTGGTGGTGGGCGGGACAGGACGAGGCGGCACGGGCGGACGCGAGGTCGGCGCTGGCGCGGCGGGCCTGGGGCGACGGGCGGCATCCTGACCGGCGGGGGCGGCGTCCCGTGCTGGCCGCGAGGATGGTGGCCGCGAGGATGGCTGGGACGACGGCGGCCTGGGGGACGACGGCGCTTGCGGGGGCCGGGACGTCGCGGGTGGCTGCTGTGGCCGCGGCCTGGACGGAGGCGGCGTCGATGGCCTGGGAGGCGGCGAGGGCTGCGTCTGGATTGGCTTGGCGGCAACTGGCGGTTCATCCAGCGGCTTGCGGCTGAGCTCGGCTTCTTCGCGTTGCCGCTGCTCCGCGAGACGCTGGGCCTCCTCTAAGCGGCTCTGCTCCTCGGCGGCGACCCGCTCGGCCTCCTCGTGGCGCAGACGTTCGGCCTCCTCGGCTTGGCGCTCGGCCTCTTCTTGCTCATGGCGCTCGGCTTCCAGCAGTTCCAACTCCCGCTGCTGCTGCTCTTCCAGGGCCAGCCGGGCCTTGTCGGCATCGGTGCGTGCGCCGGTCTCGGGCAATTCGCTGCGCTTGATGTAGGTGCGCTTCTTGCGAACCTCCACGCTGATCGTCTTTTGGTTCTTGCCGGGCACCTTGCCCTGCTTAAGCTCGCTCACGGTGCGCCGCTGCAGGGTGACCCGCTTCGGCTCGCCCGTATCGCCCTGTGCTTTGCCGTGGCTTTGCCGCAAATGGCTAAGAAACCGCAGTTTTTCCGCGTCGCTCAGCGCATCGTCCGCGCCATTCTTGCTCAAACCGGCGTCGCCCAATTGGGCGAGCAGCCGTTCCAGCGGAATGCCGACCATTTCGGCGAGTTGCCGTACCGTCACATCGCTCATTCTTAACGCCCCTGCTCTTCCGAACCCCTTAACTTTCCGCGAACCAAGACGAACGTGCCGCCATAATGAGGCTCGCCGCCTTTTCCTCGTCCATGCCCTCGATGTCCATCAGTTCATCGACCGCCAGTTCCGCCAGATCATCGACCGTGCGCACGCCCTGGCCCGCCAGTCGGAACGCCAAATCCCGGTCCATGCCCGCCATGTCCAGCAGGTCTTGGGCCGGTTCGACCGATTCGATTTTCTCCTCCCTGGCGATGGCCCTGATGAGGAGGGAATCCCGCGCCCGATTGCGCAACTCCTCGACAATGTCCTCGTCGAATTCCTCGATTTCCAGCAATTCCTTGGCGGGCACGTAGGCCAATTCCTCGACCGTGGAGAACCCCTCGCGCACCAGAATCTCGGCCACGTCTTCGTCCACCTCCAACTGGTCCATGAAGGATTGCATCAGCTTGGCGGTTTCCTGTTCGTTCTTGGCCTCGGCCTGGGTGGCGCTCATCACGTTGAGGGTCCAGCCGGTCAGCTCCGACGCCAGCCGGACGTTCTGGCCGCCCCGGCCTATGGCCTGGGACAGGTTCTCGTCGGCCACGGCGATGTCCATGGCGTGCTTGTCCTCGTCCACCACAATGGAAACGATTTCCGCTGGCGACATGGCGTTGACCACGAACTGGGCCTCGTTGTCGTTCCACAAGATGATGTCAACGCGCTCCCCGGCCAGTTCATTGGACACGGCCTGCACACGGGAGCCGCGCATACCAACGCAGGCACCCACCGGGTCGAGCCTCGCGTCGTTGCTCTTCACGGCGACCTTGGCCCGCACGCCGGGATCGCGGGCCGCGCCCTTGATCTCGATGACGTTTTCGCCCACTTCGGGCACTTCCAGGCGGAACAGCGCAATCAGCAATTCCGGGTCGGTGCGGCTGACGAATAATTGCGGGCCTCGGGCCTCGGGCCGGACGGATTTCAAATAACCGCGCAGCCGGTCGCCGGAGCGCACCGCCTCGCGGGGGATCATTTCCTCACGGGGGATGAAGGCTTCCACGTTGCCGCCCAAATCCAGATAGACATTGCCGCGCTCCACCCGCTTGACCGCGCCCGTTATCAGTTCGCCCACCCGGCTCTTGAACGCATCGACCACCTTGCGGCGCTCGGCGTCGCGGACTTTCTGGACGATGACCTGCTTGGCGGTCTGGGCGGCGATGCGGCCAAACTCGATGGATTGGATTGGTTCTTCCACATATTCGCCAGCTTGGAGCGCCGGATCGCGCTGCTGGGCGTCTTCCAGGGCAATTTCCAGTTCGGGATTTTCAACCTCGGCGTCAACCACCAGCCAGCGGCGGAAGGTTTCATAGCCGCCGGTCTTGCGGTCGATGGCGACGCGCACGTCAAATCGGTTGTCGTGGCGTTTAATCGTGGCCGTGCGAAGCGCGTCTTCTATAGCGGCGAAAATGACTTCTTTTTCGATGTCTTTTTCATTGGATACGACATCCACCACCAGCAAGATTTCTTTATTCGCCATGGGGCATCCTTTATTTAAATCAAAACTCCGGCGCCAACCGCGCCTTTTCGATGGATTCGAAGGGTATCCGCAGGGTGGTTTCGCCGTCCTGCAACAACACGTCGCCGCCGTCCACACCCGCCAGCCGCGCCTTGAATTTGCGGCGGCCTTCGATCAGGCGGGTCAGTTGCAGACGGGCCAACTCGCCCTTGAAGCGCTCGTAATGGGCCAGCGTGTACAGGGGCCGGTCGAGTCCGGGCGAAGAAATTTCCAGTTGATAACGACCGGAAATCGGGTCTTCCACATCCAGGACGCCGCTCACCTGGTAACTCACCTTGGTGCAGTCCTCAAGGGTGATGCCCGCCTCGCTGTCGATATACACCCGCAGCACCCGCTGCGAGCCATCGAATTCGACACCGACCAGTTCGTAGCCTAAGCCCGTGACTGTCGGTTCGAGCAATTCGATCAGGCGCTCCTGCGCTCTCATGGACAACCTCGTAAAACGTGACAAACAAAAAATGGGCGCGAGGCCCATTCTTGTTTTAATAATCCTTTAATCAATAAAAATGCCCCGGCGGGGCACTTCTCACCGGGTGTGGCAGGACCGGAACTTCCGGGCTGAGTCGCCAACCTCCCGTAACTTAGCGGCGAAGCATACCACAGGGAGGCGGTGGATTGGAACTGTTGGAATTTTTTCGCCAGGGCAATCGCGCTATTTCCCTCTCGCTTCTGGAGAGAGGGTGGAGTGAGGGCATCTAAACCAAAGCGATTTTATGGCCTTTTCACCCTCAACCCCGAAGCCTTTCAAGGAAGAAATCCCATTCTGACACCCTCACCCAAAGGCGAGAGGGAAAAACGGTCGCTGTCGGCATAGCGCGATTGCCCTGATTTTTCAGCAAGCGTCTCGGCATCCACCGCTCTCCGGACCTTCGCACTCCTTCTTCAGCTTTTTAATCTCCACCGGTGAGGCTCGCCCCTGCAAAGATACCTTAGCAATTTCCCCTCGGCGGTCACGATGTCGAAGGAGACGCAGACATACTGGAATAGGCCGTATTTATGGCTGCTGGTTTCCACCCCGAAACCCATGATTAATCCGCCCACGGTCAAATCGTCCAACTCCGGCACCACGGGCACTATCCAGCCCTAGGGGATTAAATACCGGCTGATTTGGCCCATGCTCGCCAAGGGTTCCACCCGGACGGTTTGGCGGTTGGTGTCGTTTCCAGAATATCGTACATACCGATATGGATATTGCGGTGGGAAAGCTTATATTTCGGCACCATTTCGCTCATGGCCTGCCAACCGGAGCGGGCGGTGCAGAGCTTCTCGGCTAGCGTCGGCTTTCCAGCTTTCAATCTGGCGAATGACGTTTTGCACCCGCAGCTCGTGCTTGGCCGGGGCGCTTTTTAGCCAAAACGCGATGCGGTTGCGGATGGCGACATAGGTGGTATAGATGGATGAAATCGGCAGCAGGACGATGACCGCGAAAATTCCGCGATAATGGGTGAGTATGTGTTCAAATAATTGATCGGGATTAAAGGCGGGCTTTTGCATGGCATTGTTAATATTTATAGTTGAATTAGTTGGCGGGAGAAATTCGATGGCTTACAAAGGGATAATATCCCTTTGAGGGATGTTATCCCGCGTGCCCGGCAAAGCGTGGCAGGATCGAATTCCAGGAGAATCATGTTACCATTCCGCCCCGCCGCCGGGAAAATTGGACGCCCGGAACAATCCCAATCATTTGATTCCCATGCCACAAATTCAAACCCTAATCCCGCCCGCGCCTCACACAGTTTCAACCCTGTTTCACAATCGGATTAACCCATGAGCGCGGGCAAGATATTCGTCACCGGGGCGACCGGCCACCTCGGCGCCAATCTGGTTCGCCGCTTGCTGGACGATGGCGAGGCAGTCCGCGTTCTGCTGCGTTCCGGGCGGGATAACGGTGCCTTGGCCGGGCTGGACGTGGAGCGCGTGACGGGCGATTTGCGCGACGCCGGGGCCGTGTCCGCCGCCATCCAGGGTTGCGACCGCGTCTACCATAGCGCGGCGCTGGTCTCGACCATCCACGGCAACGCGGCCCACAAGCGCGAGGTGTACGACACCAACGTGCTGGGCACCCGCCACATCCTGCAAGCCGCCGCACAACATGGCGTGGAGAAAGTCGTGGTGTCCGGCTCGCTCAGCGCCACCGGCTACGAACCCGACGCCGCCAGCCACGAGGACATGCCGTTCTATCCCTTCGAGCGCCATCTGCCCTATGGTTTCACCAAGCACTTGACCGAGCACGAATGTTTGCGCGCCCACGCCGACGGCTTGAACGTGGTGGTCACCACCTCCTGCGCCATCGTCGGCCCGCATGATTACGTGCCCTCGCGCATGGGGCGGGTGTTGATCGACTACGCCCACGGCAAACTGCGGGCTTATATTCCTGGCGGGTTTGAGTTCGTGTCCAGCCGCGACATCGCCGAGGGCCATGTGCTGGCCATGCGGCACGGGCGTTCCGGGCAGAAGTACATCATCGGCACCGCCTATGCCACGGTGGACGATTTGATGGACCTGTACCACCAAGTCACGCACCGCCCGCCGCCCCGGCTGCGGATGCCGCCCGCTGTGATGGCCGCGCTGGCGGAAGTGGCCGACAAGACTTATTACAAGCTTTTTCCCAACCTGCCCCGGCGCTTCACCCCGGCGGCGGTGCGGCTGCTGCAAATGCGGCGGCGGGCCGACCACGACAAGGCGAAGCGGGAACTCGGCTACCAGCCCACCGATTTGTTGTCGGCGGTGCGGGAGGCTTACGAGGACTTTGTGCGGCGGGGCGTGATAAGCAAGTGATGAGTGGCTAGTGGTGAGTGATTAGCTAAAAGCGTTTGTCCGCTTGAGAACCAGTTTCGTAGGGTGGGTTAGGCGCACATTACGGGGAGATTGATATTCCCGTAAGGTGTTGCCGTGCGCCGTAACCCACCGTCCCCGTTGGCATGGTGGGTTAGGCGCACGGCCAGGTGATCGTGAACCGGCAGCCCGCTGCGACGTGCGCCCAACCCACCCTACAACGACTTCCTTCAATTTTTTACCGGAGAATCCCCCGCATGAATGCCGTTCTACAACCCCCCCCGCCCTCCTTCACCGAAGCCAAGACCTCCCGCCAAAAGGCGCGTTCGGCGGGTTTGGACCCGGACCGCTGGTATGTCGTCGAGTGCGACAACCAAATCAAGAAGGGCCAGGTCAAGGAGGTGGTGTTCTGGAATACCCCCATCGCCATCTACCGGGGCGAGGACGGCGTGCTGTCCGCCGTGCAGAACCGCTGCCCGCACCGCCATTTGAAGCTCAGCCATGGCGTCGTGGATAAATGCCAACTGCGCTGCGCTTACCACGGCTGGGCCTTCGACCGGGACGGCAAGCTCACCGACTATTCCCACGACAGCTTCGGCAAGCCGCTCATCAAGGCCCAACTGCGGACCTATCCCGTGCAGGTGCGTTATGGCCTGATTTGGCTATTCCCCGGCGATCCGGCGCTGGCGGACGAGCGCCAGATTCCCGAAATCCCCGAACTGACCGGCGCTGATCCGTGGGCCAACTTCGTCGCCGATTTCACCTGGAAAACCCATCATTCCATGGTGATCGACAATATCTGCGACTTCGCCCACGCCTTCCTGCACCGCAAATATCGCCCGTTCATCGACGCCAAGCTGACCCACCACGAGGCCGACGACGACCGGGTTTATCTCACCTATGACGCCTACATGGCGGGCGGGCGGATTTCGGGGATTTTCGTGGACCGCAAGCGGGTCAACACCCAGTCCATCGAGCTTTGCTACCAATATCCCTATCAGTGGACCAACACCGGCGACAGCATCAAGAACTGGTCCTTCCTGCTGCCCATCGACGAGCGCACCACGCGGGTGTTCTTCCTGTTTTATTTCGACGCGCTGGCGATTCCGGGCCTGTCCATGAAAACCCCCAAGTGGCTGACCCAGTTGGTGCTGAACATCGCCAAGCCCTTGGTGTTCAAGCCGATTCTGTTGGAGGACGCCGTGGCGCTGGAGGCGGAACAACTGGGCTACGAAACCCACTGGGACGCCCCGCCCATTGAGTTGAACCCGGTGGTGCCGATGTTCCAGAAGTTGACGGCGCGGAAGTGGGAGGAATATTTGGCGCGGGGGCAGGCGGCGGGATAAAAGGATACCTGATTAGCAAGAAGCTTCAGTGCAGGGTGGGCATGTACTCATACTCATGCCCACCGACTCTTGGCCCGGCGGGTGTTTTGGTGGGAGTACATGCCTACCCTACGAATGGCTGGGTTTTCACCCCCTAAATGAAAAAGCCAAGCAAAACTACGGATAATAATCTTGTCTGGCAAGGATTAATGTAAACAATGATACTGTCCACACGTGGATGCGGATAGTGCAAAAAATATAAATCCAAGCCGACGTAAAGCCCGGAAGCCTACGTACACCTTTCGAAATATAGATGTCGGGACTGGATGAGATTCATTAGAAGAATCCATGCTATAGGATGTGCCGAACGAAGGGAGGCGCATCGTTTGGCAGACTGATGCGCTTCCTTCGTCAGCGCAGCCTATACGGCTTGTTGAATCTAAAATAATTTCGACATCTATAACATCCTTTTAATGGTTGTTATTTCTACTTTGGCAAACTAGGCATCGCTATGGATTTATTGGAACAAGCCCCACCCTCTTCTCTTTCATAGAGCCACCAATGGTTTTTATTAGCCACCAGTTTTACCGGGCAAGCCGCCTCGCCAAATAGCCGTTGCTGAAAATCTGTGGTGGCGCGGACTACAAAATAGTCATATTTCCACCCCTGATGAATATTCCAGTCAAACGTGCTGGGACGCCATGTCAGAAACTCGCTAACGAAAGGGTCAATCTCTGGTCGATGATAGCGAACCATGACCGGAAATGAGTTTGCCATACTGTAATCGACGATACCCAACTTTTCCACTTGATACCACGCCGGAAAATTTATATAAACGGGTGCCGTCGAGAAGCTACTATAAGGCTCGATGGTGAGTGTCAAAGCCCGCTTTTCAGGGGCCATAAGCCTACTTATGTAGGTAAATCCGTCATTCTCTAAATTAAAACTCATAATACGTGAGGCAACCACCATGATTAGCGTCATGGCAATGGCCTGGGGTAACAGGCTTTCGAGCCGCTGCCTAATTGGCGGGATTTCAGTGGCCGGGCTGGCGGGCGCGAAGCCCAGCAGGTAGAAGGGAAAGATCAATGCCGAAAAACGATCGGACACGAAGGCGGTGGCGAATATCTGTGTCGGCACCAACAACACAATCAGAATCACGCTTAAGAAAGGTGCCCAACTGGCTAAATCAGTCTTGGTTCTCGCCCTTTGCATAATCGGTAGGGCGAATAACAATAGCCCGGCCAAGCGTACCCACCATTGTTCACCCAGGTTTTGAGAAAGTGGATTCAACAGCCCAAAGGGTGGCCACTGACCAAACGACATAATAATTTCCTTGGTATTTGGCTGTATCTCTCGGTGCTTGGTCAGAATCAACCAGAATAAGGCTATGGGCAGGACGCTTACTATTGGAATCGCGCTCCGCACGCGGTCTTCTATTCGGTAGCGTTTCAATAACACCAGCTCCAAAGCAATCAAGCAGCCCACCCCCGCCAACAAGGCGTGAGTGAAAAATAAAATGTTAATACTGACCGCCACCAGCCAGGCATTGCGGCGATTCCATTGCTCCAAGGATTGCATGACCAACCCTAAGAATATTAGAAATAATGGCAGGCCTATTAGAAAATGATAGAAACCCCAATTAAACGCAAACCCGTACCAAGTGGGTATCACCAGCCAATCCGTACCGGCGTCGGCCTTGAATTTCTCCCGCAACCATTTAAACGCGATGAAGTACGCGATCAGCGATGCCGTTAACACCAACTTGACCGCCAAAATGACGGGAAACACCAGCGCCAGCGCCAGTGTCATTAAATAGCCCACCAGATAAGGGTTGAACCAGTTAATCAAAAATAACTCCTTGAATGGAAAGTCAGGCTTGTCCAGCGCGAAAAATGTTGCGATTTGGGCGGCGTGTTGTGGCAAATCCACCATGGGCAAATAATGCCCGACCCATAGAGGCATTATCCCAAGAGCAATGATTAGGTACGTGGAGAAACGCGGCATATTAACTTTCCATGTCATATTAAGTTGTCCCTGTCGCGACAAAAAATCGTCCACAAGCATATTTTGATACTCGCGAACCGGGGTGTTTCAGTTTATTGGCGAATCCATCCGGGCGCTTGTGTAGGCGGTTCGTTGTCTTTCACCTATTCTGGAATTCGCGTTAGCGGCGCGATGCCCACAAAACTAAATTAATGGTATTAATGGCGCAAAGCTATACGTCTTTTAGACATTCGCAATTATTGCGAAT
Source organism: Methylomagnum sp. (assembly GCF_054333355.1). Taxonomy (NCBI): domain Bacteria; kingdom Pseudomonadati; phylum Pseudomonadota; class Gammaproteobacteria; order Methylococcales; family Methylococcaceae; genus Methylomagnum; species Methylomagnum sp. Next base: position 11,448 of record NZ_JBTEKS010000106.1, read on the forward strand.
GTCGCCATTTGGCAACATGCCGGATTTAGCCTATTTTCGATAATTCCACCTAGGATGACATGCACTCATGCCCACCTAAAAATTAACACCGCCGCAACTGGGTGGGGCTGTCCTGCGTTTCGTTTATGGATCAAGTGTCGCCATAAAACGCCGTCCAGACTTGGCGCTACAGGACTTGCAAAATACTTATTGTTGGAAATTACCGTTGCCAAATAGACACAAATTTTTAAGCCTTAGCCTGATGATTTTCGTTATCTTATTGATTGTACGTATTAATACTTAATTGGCCCGATGCTTGCCCTAGCCCAACCTGTTTAACAAAAGTAACGGGTAACAACCATGAGATTCGGCAAGTTTTTATATCGGGTGAACTATGGGGCTGGCACTGATTTATCCCGCCGAAAGTTTCTGTATGCCACGGGCGTGGCGACTACCGGCATGTTGTTATTGCCCAGTTTTTCCAGCTTCGCGGCGGATGGGCTGTCGAATGTTAACTTAGGCACCGCCGGTAGCCCGCTGGGTAATTGGCAGGTATTGGCTAACCGCTCAAACCTGGAAATTCAAATCACCCGGGATGCGGCGGGTAATTTAGTGGGTTCGGCCATTTATGCAGGGGGATTTGAAAAGCTGGATAATATTGCCTGGGATTCAGCGGGTGGCTGGCTTAGCTTTCGCCGGATTGGCTCTGGATTTTGGCAATGGTATAGGGGAAAAATAGACATGTTCCCGACCTAAGTTGCTGTTTTTAATGACAGTTTAAAGTTCCAGAGGCCAGCCCCAATATAAATGAAGGTATCTAACAAATGCGACAGATGGTTTCTTGAGC
>NZ_JBTEKS010000107.1:0-12256 GCF_054333355.1 Methylomagnum sp.
GACTCGGTTTCAAAAACCGAGTCGGTCTTTCACATCAATAATCGACCTTCAAACCAGCCAGGTAGGCTTTGAAGCTCTCGCGGACTTCCGTGTGTTTCAATGCCTGTTCGACGGTCGCCATCAAATAACCCAGCTTCGAACCGCAGTCGTAGCGCTTGCCGAAAAATTCATAGGCCAGCACCGGCTCGTTCTGAAGCAGCATGGCGATGCCGTCGGTCAACTGGATTTCCCCGCCCGCGCCCCGCGTCACGTTGTCGAGCTTGTCGAAAATGGCCGGGGTCAGGATGTACCGGCCCACCACCGCCAGATTGGACGGCGCGTTCTCGGGCTTGGGCTTCTCGACGATGCTTTCCAGCTTGCTCAGGGTTTCCTCTATGGCGTTGGCTTTAACGATGCCATAGCTCTGGGTTTCCGACGGATCGACGCGCTCGGTGCCGAGTATCGAACACTGCCATTGCTCGAACACCTTGACCATCTGCGACAAGCAGCCGCTCTGGTTGTCGTCGATCATGTCGTCGGCGAGCAGCACCGCGAACGGCTCGTCCCCGACCACGGCACGGGCGCAGTTCACCGCGTGCCCCAGCCCCAGCGCTTCGGCCTGTCGGATATATACACAGGAGACATGGGACGGCACGATGTTCTGCACGATGCGCAGGGTCTCGGTTTTGTTCCGATTCGCCAGCTCGGTTTCCAGTTCGTAAGCCTTGTCGAAATGGTCCTCAATAGCGCCCTTGGTCCGGCTGGTGACGAACACCAAGGTGTCGATACCCGCCGCGATGGCCTCCTCGACCGCGTATTGGATCAAGGGCTTGTCCACGATGGGCAACATCTCCTTGGGACTGGCCTTGGTGGCCGGCAGAAAGCGGGTGCCCAAACCCGCGACCGGAAACACGGCTTTTCTGACGACTTTCTTCATAATTGAACTCCCTCAATGAATGATGACTGGATTTGTTCCCGATCTTGCAGATAGGCGATGACCTGTCTAGCGCACGCTTCCAGACCATCGCGGCCCGTATGAACGGTGATTTCGGGGTCAATCGGCGGCTCGTAAGGCGAGGAAATCCCGGTGAATTCGAGGATTTCGCCGCGCCGCGCCTTTTGATACAGCCCCTTCACGTCCCGCCCTTCACAGACCTCCAAGGGGGCGTCGCAGTAGACCTCGATGAAATCGCCCGGCTTGACCAGGGACCGGACCATTTGCCGATCATCCCGAAACGGCGAAATAAAAGCGGTCAAGGCGATCACGCCCGCATCGACGAACAACTTGCTCATTTCCCCAATGCGCCGGATGTTCTCCCGTCGACCCTCGGCGCTAAAGCCAAGGTCGGCGCACAGCCCATGCCGGACATTGTCCCCGTCGCAGACATAGGTATGGCAGCCCCGTTCGAACAGCATTTCCTCCACGCGGTGCGCCAGCGTGGACTTGCCCGCGCCGGACAGCCCGGTGAACCACAGAATGAAGCTCTTGTGGCCGTTCGCCCTTTGCCGTAGCAGCCTCGTCACGGCGGCGTCATGCCATTTGATATTCGAACTCATCGGGACTTCCTAATTGTTGGGAACAGCGCTTATTTTAGCCGTGAAACCCGTTATTACCGTGATATAGATACAAAAAAGGCTCCGCTGGGGAGCCTCTTTTGTATTGAATGCGGGGGGTGGGTTTATTTGGCACGCTCGGGGGCAGGTTGCGCCGTGGCTGATTGGACGGCTTGAGCCGCGCTGCCGACCGTGATTTTGGCGCGGTTCTTTTTGACAGTGGCCGGGCCAATGCCCTTCACGCGGACCAAATCGTCAACCGACTTGAACGGGCCGTTCTTTTCCCGGTCGTGGAGGATGATCTCCGCCTTCACCTTGCCCACGCCGATCATAACTTGGTCGAATTGTTCCAGGGTGGCGGCGTTGATGTCCAGAACGTCCGCGAAAACGGCGGGCGCGATGCTGGACAGGATCAACGCCAGGATGCCGAAGATGAAGTGACGCATGGTAGCCTCCAAATGGGTTAAGTAGAGTTGTTCCCACCGCGCAGCCCTTGAAAATCAAGGCTTCTAAGCTTGAGATCACTTAAAAGCCCCAAAATGGCACTCATGTTCAGTGTCTCAATGCTTGTAAGCTTTTGATTTAGATAGAAATGGCATCGGGAACAACTCTAGTGTTCAAGGAGGCTATAACTTAAGCCAAGCGGAGCTACGGGTGCAGTGACATCTTTCGAGCTAAGACAGTGATTTATTGGTCTTGACTTTGCGAGTTTATTAAGATTTCTTTGGATTCCAGCTTCAAGCTTAACTTAATGGCAGTGACCGGAAGAGGGAGAAAACGGGCGAGTGTCACATGACGCGATATGGCGGGAAATAACAAGGCTCCTGCTCAGGAGCCTTGTTGGGTCGCAATGGCGAAGCTGATTAAGGGGCGGGTTTTGGGTTGGTGGGCGGCACGGGTTGGGGTGACGGCGCCGCTTCCCCGACGGTGAGTTTATCGCGGTTCTTCTCGATAGCCTTTGGCCCAATGCCTTTGACGCGAACCAAGTCATCAATTGACTTAAATTTGCCGTTTTTCTCACGGTCCTGGACGATGGCCTGGGCCTTTGCCTTACCCACGCCGACCATGACTTGATCGAGTTGCTCTACGGTGGCGGTGTTGATGTCCAAAGCTTCCGCGAACGCCACGGGCGCGACAGCGTACAAAACCAGAGCCAGAATGCCGGAAATGAACTTGTGCATATGTCCCCCAAATGGGTGGGTTTTAAGGAAGCCATACAATAGTCCAATTATGGCGACAAGGCAGGGAATTTTGCTAGCGCTTCCCGTGACTTCTTAGCTTGACTTTCAGGCTGCCGAAGGCTTGGGTGGCCGCCGACCTAACGCCAACGGAAATCGGGACTAGGAGCCTTTTGCGGGGACAATGGAATTCCAATGCTGGCAGGATGGACAGCGCCAATGCAGCTCCGCGCCACTGAAGCCACACTCGACGCAGCGATAGCGGGGAATCTTCGACACCAGGGCATTGACAATCAGCGCGACCCGCTTCAAGTCCCGGCATTCCGCCGCGATGCCGGGTTCGGCCATTAAGGCGACCGCGTGACGCAAGCCTTGGAAGTTGGAGTTCGTCCCCAGCACCGTCAGCAAATGATCCAAAGCAGCGGCGGCACCATCAGTTTCCCGCATCCGCCCGGCGCGGACCACGGCGGCCTCGACCAAGCCGTGCTTTCGATACAAGCCCTCCAAGTACGCCGCCAGTTCGCGCCCTTTGTCGAGCCGCTCATGGCATAGGCTGATGGATTCCAATATTTCAGGCAGGTAGGCGGGATTTTGGGATTCGACCCGCTTTAAAGCTTGCAGCGCGGCGGCATATTCCCCGGCGGCCATTTCCAGCCGGGCTTGCACAAGGCTGGCCCGGACGCAGCCGGGATCGTCGCGGAGCGCTTGGGCCAGATGATTCCTGGCGTCCCCCGGCTGGCCGCGCCGTATGGACTCCTCGGCCAGTTCGCAAAGGAACTGCGCCACGTTCTCGCCACGGGGTGTCTTGGCGAAGCGCAGCAGTTGCCGGGTGCAGGCGATGGCTTTTTGCCAATCCTTCTCCTGCTGATAAATCAGCAGCAGCTGTTGAAGCGAAGGCTTGGCGTGGGTATTGGATTGGCTGAGAACCTGAAAAACCGCTTCGGCCCGGTCGAACAGCCCGGCCCGCATGTAGTCCACCCCTAACTCATAACTGGCCTGGACCCTATGGGCCTGGTCAAGGCTGGCGTCATCGACCAGCTTCTCGTGGATTTCGATGGCCTTCTCCACCTCGCCCCGCCGCCGGAACAGGTTGCCCAGCGCGATGTGGGTCTCTATCGTCTCGTAGTCCCTTTCGAGAATGTCGGCGAAGGCGTCGATGGCCTTGTCGGTTTTTTCGTGCAGCAGGTAATTCAGACCCTTGCAGTAAGCTCGGGTCAGCGGGCGGGCATGATCGGCGAAATAGCGCCGGGTGTAATGGCGTTTGGCGACGTACCAACCCGACGCCGCGGCGACCGGCAAGAGGAGCGCCAGCAATTCAAGCATCAGCCGGAGGCCGTCAGCGTGAACTTGTTGTCCTTGGATTGATTGACCATGTCCCTCAATTCCTTGCCGGGCTTGAAATGGGGAACGAATTTCGAGGTGAGTTCGACGGCATCCCCGGTTTTCGGGTTGCGTCCCACCCTCGGCGGGCGGTAGTGGAGCGAGAAGCTGCCAAATCCCCGGATTTCGATCCGCTCACCGGAGGACAGGGCGTTTGTCATGTGGTCGATCATTCCCTTCACCGCCGACTCAACATCTTTGAAAGCGAGATGGCTGTACTTTTCCGCCAAGAGATTGATCAGTTCTGACTTTGTCACCGTGGTTTCCATAAGAAAAGGGGGGCTGAGTGGCCCCCCTGCTTGGCCGGATTACTTGTTCTCCATCTGTTCCTTGAAGATGTCGCCCAAGGTCGGCATCCCGGAGGACGCCTGCTGCGAGTAGCCCTTGATGGCGGCGGCTTCTTCTTCCTGATCCTTGGCCTTGATGGACAGGGTGATGGACTTGTTCTTCTTGTCCACGCCGATGAACTTGGCTTCGACCTCGTCGCCCACCTTCAGCTGGGTGCGGGCGTCCTCGACGCGGTCGCGGGAGATTTCGGAAGCGCGGAGATAGCCCTCGACGCTGTCGGCCAGGGTGATGACCGCGCCTTTCGCGTCCACTTCCTTGACCACGCCCCGCACCGGGTCGCCCTTTTCGTGGGTCGCCAGATAGTTCTGGAACGGGTCTTGCTCCAACTGCTTGACGCCCAAGGAGATGCGCTCACGCTCGGGGTCAATCGCCAGGATGACGGTCTCGACCTCATCGCCCTTCTTGTACTGACGGATGGCTTCTTCGCCGGTCGCGCTCCAAGAAATGTCGGACAGGTGAACCAAGCCGTCGATGCCACCGTCCAGACCGATGAAGATGCCGAAGTCGGTGATGGACTTGATGTTGCCCTTGATCTTGTCGCCCTTCTTGTGGGTGCCAGCGAACTCTTCCCACGGATTGGCGCGGCACTGTTTCATGCCCAGCGAGATGCGGCGGCGGTCTTCGTCGATGTCGAGAACCATGACTTCGACTTCTTCGCCCAGTTGCACGACCTTGGACGGGTTGACGTTCTTGTTGGTCCAGTCCATTTCGGAGACGTGAACCAGACCCTCGACGCCCTCTTCCAACTCAACGAAGCAGCCGTAGTCGGTGAGGTTGCTGACCTTGCCGAACAGACGGGTGCCCGGCGGGTAGCGGCGAGCGATGTTGAGCCATGGGTCTTCGCCCAGTTGCTTGAGACCCAGCGAAACGCGGTTCTTTTCTTGGTCGAACTTGAGGACCTTGACGCGGATTTCCTGGCCGATCTGTACCGCTTCGGACGGGTGACGGACGCGCTTCCAAGCCATGTCGGTGATGTGCAGCAAGCCGTCGATGCCGCCGAGGTCGATGAACGCGCCGTAATCGGTGAGGTTCTTGACCGTGCCGGTGACGATGGCACCTTCCTTGAGATTCTCAAGCAGGGCTTCCTTCTCGGCGCTGTACTCGGATTCCACCACGGCGCGGCGGGACAACACGACGTTGTTGCGCTTCTGGTCGATCTTGATGACCTTGAATTCCAGGTCGCGGCCTTCCAGGTAGGCGGTGTCGCGCACCGGGCGGACATCCACCAAGGAACCCGGCAGGAACGCCCGCAGTGCGCCCAAGGCGACGGTGAAGCCGCCGCGCACTTTGCCGGTCATGCGACCCTGAACGGTTTCATTCTTCTCGAAGGCTTGTTCCAAATCCAGCCATGCCTTGAGCCGCTTCGCTTTGTCGCGGGAAAGCAGGGTGGCGCCAAGGCCGTCCTCAAGCAATTCCAGGGTGACATCGACGGTATCGCCGATTTGGACTTCAATCTGGCCTTCGGCGTCGAGGAATTGCCACTTCGGCACAACACCTTCCGATTTCAGGCCAGCGTTGACGACCACCATATCGGAGCTGATATCGACCACGGTGCCCTTGATAATGCTGCCCGGACGCATTTCTGCCTTGACCAGGCTCTCTTCAAACAATGCTGCAAAGCTGTCGCTCATAAAATGACACGTTAATGAATGACCCAGCGGTCATTCGGGGTTTGGATTAAAAATATTGCCGACCAAGTCGGCAACGCCATTAGAAGTACAAACTCGACCAAAAGGGATTAAGCGGCGGCGACATCCAGTATTTGGGCGATGACCTGCTCAATGCTTAGCTCGGACGAATCGACCAGAACGGCACCTTCGGCCATCACCAAGGGGGCTTCGGCCCGCTCCCGGTCACGCCGGTCGCGCTCCTCAATCTCCTTTGCCAAGTCGGCAAGGCTAACATGAATACCCTTCTCATTCAACTGCTTATATCTTCTCAGGGCGCGGACTTCGGCGCTGGCGGTGAGGAAAACCTTGCGGGGCGCATCCGGGAAAACCACCGTGCCCATGTCCCGTCCATCGGCCACCAAACCCGGCGCTTGGCGGAATTCCCGCTGCTTGTCGAGCAAGGCTTTCCGCACCGGCCCATAAGCCGCGATGCGGGAGGCCGTGTTGCCGGTGGTTTCCGTGGCGATCTGGTCGGCAATATTTTCGCCATTCAGAAGAATCCCCGGCGGATCGTCGGCGGTGAACCGCAAATCCATGGCCTCCGCAAGCTGAACCAGCGCGTCCACATCATCCAGCGGCGTACCGGCCCGTAGTGCCGCGATGGCGAGGGAGCGGTAAATCGCGCCGCTGTCGAGGAAATGCCAGCCCAGTTTTTTCGCCACGGCCCGGCTAGCGGTGCCCTTACCCGACCCGCTCGGGCCGTCGATGGTTAATACCGGAATGGTGGCGCTCATAACACGTCGCCCTGTAACGCGGTGACGTTCAAACCCAAGCCCCGCGCCAGTTCCACGAAGGTCGGGAACGAGGTGTTCACGTTGGCGCAATCGGTGATTTCGATCAGGCCGGACGCCCGCAAGGCCGCGATGGAGAAGGCCATGGCGATGCGGTGATCGCCGTGGGAATCCACCTTGCCGCCCGCCATCGGGCCACCGTTGACGATCATGCCGTCCGGGGTCGGCTGGGCATCCACGCCGAGGATTCGCAGCCCGTCGGCCATGACCTGGATGCGGTCGCTCTCCTTGACCCGCAGCTCTTCGGCGCCGGTCAAGCGGGTCACGCCTTCGGCGCAAGCCGCCGCCACGAACAGCACCGGAAATTCATCAATCGCCAGCGGCACCAAAGCTTCGGGAATGTCGATGCCGTGCAGTTTGCTGGCACGGATGCGGATGTCGGCCACCGGCTCGCCGCCCACTTCGCGGGGATTAATCAATTCGATGTTGGCGCCCATCAATTTGAGGATGTCGATCACGCCGGTGCGGGTGGGATTGATACCGACGTGCTTGAGGGTCACATCAGCGCCCTCGGCGATGCTGGTGCCCACCATGAAGAACGCCGCCGAGGAAATATCGCTGGGCACGTCGATGTCGCTGGCAGTGAGCTTGCCGCCGGAACGCACCCGGACGAATCCGCCCTCTTCCCGCTCGACTGGATAGCCGAAGCCCGTCAGCATCCGCTCGGTGTGGTCGCGGGTCGGAGCGGGTTCACGGACGGAGGTTTCACCGTCGGCGTACAGCCCGGCCAGCAGCAGGCAGGATTTCACCTGGGCGCTCGCCACCGGCATGTCGTAATGGATGCCTTTGAGCGCGGCCCCGCCCTTGATTTTGAGCGGCGCGGTGCCGGTCTCGGTGGTTTCGATTTGTGCGCCCATGGACGCCAAGGGCTGGGTCACGCGCTTCATGGGCCGACGCGACAGCGAGGGGTCGCCGGTCAACACCGTGTCGAAGGCTTGACCCGCCAGCAGGCCCGACAGCAGTCGCATGGAGGTGCCGGAATTGCCCAGATAAAGCGGTTCCGCCGGGGCTTTGAGTCCGTGCATTCCCACGCCATGAATCGTCACCCGGCCATCCACCGGCCCTTCGATGGCAACGCCCATGGCCTGGAAAGCGTTCATGGTGGCGAGGCAGTCCTCGGCTTGCAGGAAGCCAGTGACATGGGTGGTGCCTTCCGCCAGGGAACCCAGCATGATGGAACGGTGGGAAATAGATTTGTCGCCGGGCACCCGCGCTTCACCGCGCAAGCTACCGCCGGGTTGAACGCGAAAGGTAATATTGTTGTCGTGCATATCGTTATTTTTCCAATTGATCCAAGAATCGTTGCCGCGCTCCTCGGGCGCTGGCGAACAAATCATAAAGCGCCTCGGCCCGGCCCTCGGACATCAGCGCCGCCGCGTTGGCCAGGGCGGTTCGGTATTGCTCGATGAGCGGCACGATTTCGGCGCGGTTGGCGAGGCAGATGTCCAGCCACATCTTGGGGTCGCTGGAGGCGATGCGGGTGAAATCCCGGAAGCCGCCCGCCGCATACTGAAAGATTTCCCGCTGCTCGTCCTGACGGCCCAGCATCTCGGTCAGCACGAAAGCCAGCACATGGGGCAGATGGCTGGTGGCGGCTAGCACTTCGTCGTGATGGCGGGCGTCCATGCGGGAAACCTTAGCGCCCATGCCTTGCCACAGTGCTTCGACCCGCGCCGTGGCTTCGGGGTCGGTGCTGTCCAGCGGGGTCAAAATCACCCGCTTGCCCTCGTACAAATCGGCCCTGGACGCTTCGACGCCGCTGCATTCGGCCCCGGCGATGGGGTGGCCCGGCACGAAGTTGGCCGGAACGGCACCGAACACCCGCGCCACCGCCGCGATGACATCGCCCTTAGTGCTGCCCGCGTCGGTGTAAATGGTCTGGTCGGACCATACCGCTTGGAGTTCTCGCAGCACGGTTTCACTGACACCGACCGGCACCGCCATCACGACCATATCGGCGTCCGCCGCGCCTTGCGCCACCGTGGAGTAGCCCTGGCCGATCACGCCGGACGCCAGCGCTTTGTTCAGATTGGCGCCGTCCGCATCCACGCCCACCACGGTGCGGGCTAAACCCTTGGCCCGCGCCGCTCGGGCGATGGAGCCGCCGATCAAGCCGACGCCGATGACGCACAGGCGCTCGATCATGCGCCCAGCACCCGGTCCAGCGCCGTCAGGAAGGCGATATTCTGCTCGGCGATGCCGACGGTCACGCGCAGATGATTGGGCAAGCCGTAATTGGCGATGGGCCGGACAATCACGCCTTCCCGCAGCAGCGCTTGATAGATGGGCGCGGCGGGCCGGCCAAGATCGAAGGTGATGAAGTTGCCCACCGAGGGAATGGTCTCAAAGCCACGCGCCGCCAAGGCTTCGCCCAGTTGCGCCAGCCCTTCTGCGTTCATCCGAACCGAGCGGGCCAAATAATCCTCGTCATCCAGCGCGGCCTTCGCGGCCTCCAACGCCAGCACATTGACGTTGAACGGCTGCCGCACTCGATTCAATAAATCGGCGATGGCCTCGCTGGACACCGCGTAGCCGACCCGCAATCCGGCCAAGCCATACGCCTTGGAGAAAGTCCGGGCGACCACCAAATTAGGCAACTCGTCCAGCCAATCCAGCGCATTCGGAAAATCGAGGGCCGAGACATATTCGGAATACGCCTCGTCCACCACCGCGATGACATGGCTCGGCAATCCAGCCAGGAAACCGTATAGCTCATCCCGAGACACATGGGTGCCGGTGGGATTGTTCGGGTTGGCGACGAACACCACTCGCGTCTCGTCATTCACCAGCCGGGCCATGGCTTCCAGGTCGTGACCGTAACGGGGGCCACGCGAACCCTCGTGAGCCGGGGCGACCCGCGCCTTCGCGCCCACGGCCTGGGTCGAGATGGGATAAACAGCGAAAGCGTGTTCCGAAAAGACCGCGTTGTGATCGGGGGACAGGAAAGTCCGGGCCAGGATTTCCAACACATCATTGGAGCCGTTGCCCAGGGTGATCTGAGTCGGGCGCACGCCCAGTTTATTCGCCAGCGAGACCTTCAGTTTGAAGCCGCTGGCATCAGGGTAGATATGCAGTTCGGATAGAACCCTCTGGACCGCCACCAGTGCTTTGGGGCTGGGGCCGAGGGGGTTTTCATTGGACGCCAGCTTGACGATATTCGTGAGGCCAAGCTCCCGCTCCAGTTCGCTGATGGGTTTGCCGGGTTGGTAGGGCATTAAGCCACGAACACCGGGAATGGCTAGGTCGGATGGCGGCATGAAGAAAGTGGTGAGTGGTGAGTGGTAAAGAGCCTGGGGCTGGAATGGGTGCTGTCAAGGGAGGTTTTTTACTAATTCACTCGCCACTTTCCTCACGCCAAGGCTCGGGGATACGAACCCAGCACCTTCAACATGGTGACGGACGGTTCCAGCTCGGCCAGCGCCTCGGCCACGGGCGGGTCGTCCCGATGGCCTTCCACATCGACGAAGAACACATAGTCCCAGGCCACCCGCCGCGAGGGCCGCGATTCGATCTTGCTCATGCTGATGCCGTGGCGGGCGAAGGGTTCCAACACGCCATACAAGGCGCCGGGATAATTGCGCGTCGACAGCAGCAGCGAGGTCTTGTCAGTGCCGGTGCGGTTCACGGCGTTGCGCCCAATGACCAGGAAGCGGGTGGTGTTGTCCGGCTCGTCCTCGATGTTGCGCTCCAGAATCGGCAAACCGTACAGCTTCGCGGCGACTTCGCCAGCGATGGCCGCCGTCCCCGGCGTCGCCGCCGCCAGTCGGGCCGCTTCGGCGTTGCTGCTGACGGCGGTGCGCTTGGCGTGGGGCAAATAACGGTCCAGCCACTCCCGGCATTGAGCCAGGGATTGCTGGTGGGAAAACACTTCGCGGATTTCCCCCGGTGCCTCGACCTGTCCCATCAAATTGTGATGGATGCGCAGGCTCACTTCCCCGGCGATCATCAGGAACGACCGCAGAAAGCTATCCAGCGTGTGGGTGATGACGCCCTCGGTGGAATTCTCCACCGGCACCACGCCGTACTGGCAGGCCCCGGACTCCACGGCCCGGAATATCTCGTCGATGGTCGGGAGGGATACCGCCTGGATGGCATGGCCGAAATGCTTGTACGCCGCCTGCTGGGTAAACGTGCCTTCCGGTCCCAGGAAAGCCACCCCCAGCGGTTTTTCCAGCGCCAAGCATTCCGACATCAGTTCCCGGAAAAACCGCACCACCGCATCCCGTCCCAGCGGGCCAGCATTCTTCTCCGCCATGCGGCGCAAGACTTCGGCCTCCCGTTCCGGGCGGTGGAAACACTCCACCTCGCCGCTGGCGGTTTTAATGTCCGCCACCCGTTGCGCACAGGCGGCGCGGCGGTTCAGGAGGTCGAGCAACTGGTCGTCGATGCTGTCAATCTCCTGGCGGATGCCCGCCAGAGGATTTCCGCCGCTTGGGGTTTGGGTGGAATTCGCCATGGATGCGGGATCAGATGACGCGGGCGGACAAAACGCCCTTGATGGACCGGATGCGCTCCAGCGTCTCGGTCGGTATCGCGGAATTCAGGTCGATCAGGGTATAGGCGTAATCGCCACGGGACTTGTTGAGCAGGTCGATGATGTTGAGATTGGCCTCGGCCAGCGCGCCGGAAATCTGCCCCACCATATTGGGCACATTCTCATTGGCAACGCACAGCCGCGCCCCCTGGTTACTGCGGGGCAGGACCACATCCGGGAAATTCACCGAGTGGCGGATGTTGCCGTGTTCCAGGTAATCCCGCACCCGCTCGGCCACCATGACCGCGCAGTTGTCCTCGGCTTCCGCCGTGGACGCGCCGAGATGGGGCAGCACGATGGTCTTGGCATTGCCCAGCACCCGTTGGCTAGGAAAGTCACAGACGTAGGCGTTCAAGCGGCCCGCATCCAGCGCCTCGCACACAGCCGCTTCGTCCACCACGCCGGCGCGGGAGAAATTCAGCAGGGTCGCGCCCTTCTTCATGAAGTCCAGACGGGCAGCATTGATGAGGTGGCGGGTGTGGTCGTTGAGCGGGACATGCAGGGTCAGCAGGTCGGCCCTGGAAATCAGGTCATCCACGCTGGCGGCGCGGGCCACCGACGAGGACAACTGCCAGGCGCTCTCGACGGTGAGCAGCGGATCGAAGCCGACCACATGCATCCCCAAGTCGATGGCGGCGTTCGCCACCTTGACGCCGATGGCACCCAGGCCCAACACCGCCAGGGTCTTGCCCGCCAGTTCGAATCCGGCGAACTGCTTCTTGCCCTTCTCCACGGCGCTGTGGATGGCTTGGTCGTCGCCTTCCAATCTGCGGGCGTAGTCCCAAGCCGGGCAAATCTTGCGGGCGGCCAGCAACATGCCGG
>NZ_JBTEKS010000108.1:0-12238 GCF_054333355.1 Methylomagnum sp.
GCCGTGGGAGCGGGCTTTAGCCCGCGACCACCGCGCCGAGGCGTGGGCTAAAGCCCACTCCCACGCCCGTTATCCAATCCGAAAAAGCCCTCGTGTCCACAGCCCCATGCTTTACGAAATTGAGAGCGTCCGCCAAATCCCCGGCGAACCTAAGCGCCGCTGGTTCAACTCGCCGGACATGGACTTGATTGTCTGGCTGCGGGAAGACGGCGAGCCGTGCGCGTTCCAGCTTTGCTACGACAAGGGCCACGGGGAACGCGCCCTCACCTTCCGGGATGGCGTCGGCCTTGAACACCGGGCGGTGGACGACGGCGAGGCCACGGCGGCGAAGATGAAGGCGTCGCCTATTCTGGTGCCGGATGGGGCGCTTCCGCAGGGGCGGGTGTTACGGTTGTTTCTAGAGAATGCCGGGCGGGTGCCTGAGGCGATTAGCGCCTATGTGGTGGAGAAGTTGGGATAGGCGGGGATGTCGGGCTGAAGCCCGACCTACAAAATAGGCTGTAGGTTGGACTTTAGTCCGACATCTTCAATTCAGCCGCCGCGATGAAACGCCGGGCTGAACTCATGCACCGCCTCGATCATGGCGCCCACATGGTCGGGGTTCACATCCGGCCAGACGCCGTGCCCTAGGTTGAAGACATGGCCGGAGCCGTAGCCGAAGCCTTCCAAGATTTGCCGCACCTCGGCGCGGATGACTTCCGGCGGGGCATACAGCGCCTGCGGATCAAGGTTGCCCTGCAAGGCGACCTTGTGGCCGACCCGCCGCCGCGCCCGCCCGATATCGGTGGTCCAGTCCAGGCCCAAGGCGTCGTAGCCGGTCTCCGCCATGGTTTCCAGCCACTGCCCGCCGCCCTTGGTGAACAGCACCGCCGGGATGGTCTTGTCGCCCGCTGTCCGATGGAGTTGGTCCAGCACGCGCTTGGCGTAGGCCAGGGAGAATTGTTCGTACTGCGCGGGCGAGAGGATGCCGCCCCAAGTGTCGAACACCATCACGGCCTCGACCCCGGCGGCGATTTGCGCGTTCAGGTACAGCGCCACGGCATCCGCCAGCTTGCCCAACAATTCATGCAGCAATCTCGGCTCGGCGTACATCATGCCCTTGAGCTTGCGGAATTCCCGGCTGCCACCGCCCTCGATCATATAGCTCGCCAGCGTCCACGGGCTGCCGGAAAAGCCAATCAGCGGCACCCGGCCATCCAGGCTCTTATGAATCAGCCGCACGGCGTCCATCACGTAGCGCAACTCGCCTTCCGGGTCGGGAATGGGCAGGCGTAGCACATCGTCGGCGGTGCGCACCGGGTTCGCGAAACGCGGCCCCTCGCCCTCGGCGAAGCTTAGGCCCAGCCCCATGGCGTCCGGGATGGTGAGGATGTCGGAAAACAGAATCGCCGCGTCCAAGCGGAAGCGTTCCAACGGTTGCAGGGTGACTTCGCAGGCCAGTTCCGGCGAGGTGCAAAGCTTCATGAAGCTGCCGGCCTGCTCCCGGACCCGGCGATATTCCGGCAGGTAGCGCCCCGCTTGGCGCATCATCCAAACCGGGGTGCGCTCGACGGGCTGTCGTAGCAGGGCACGGATAAAACAATCATTCTTCAAGGTGGTCATGGGGTCTCAAATGCGTTGGCGATGATTTCCCTTGGCGAAGGGAAAAAGTCAGGAGGGATTAGTCCGGCATCAATTTAGGCGCGGCCATAGCGTTCCAGCGTCGCCCGCAAGGGGCCGATTTCAACCGTCATGGGCAGGGTCGCCTTGCCGATCTTTTCCAGCAGGATGAGTCGGAGCTTGCCTTCCAGGTTCTTCTTATCGACCGCCATGTGTTCGAGATAGCTGTCGGCGTCCAGCGAAGGCGGCGGCGTCACCGGCAACCGCGCCCGCTGGAGAATGGCGACGATGCGGTCCACATCAGCCTCGCTCAGCCAACCCAGTCGCCGGGACAAGTCCGCCGCTTGGCACATTCCAATCGCCACGGCCTCACCGTGCAACGCCTCGCCATAGCCCAGCCCGGTCTCGACCGCGTGGCCGAAGGTGTGGCCCAGGTTGAGGGTGGCCCGTTCGCCGGTTTCTTTCTCGTCCGCCGCCACGACTTCGGCCTTATTCCAGCAGGAGCGCTCGATGGCGTGGGTCAATGCCACGGGGTCGCGCCCGATCAGCGCTTCCATGTTTTGCTCCAGCCAGCCGAAAAATTCCGGGTCGCGGATCAGGCCGTATTTGATGATTTCCGCGAGTCCCGCGCTCAGTTCCCGGCCGGCCAGGGTGTCGAGGGTGGCCGTGTCGGCGATGACGCATTTGGGCTGATAGAACGCGCCGATCATGTTCTTGCCATGGGGATGATTGACCGCCGTCTTGCCGCCCACCGAGGAATCCACCTGCGCCAGCAGGGTGGTGGGGATTTGCAGGAAAGGCACGCCCCGCTGATAGCAGGCGGCGGCGAAGCCGGTCAGGTCGCCGACGACGCCGCCGCCCAGCGCGATTAAGTGGGCGTTCCGGTTAAACTTTAGGCGCAGCAACTCATCGAATACGGCCATCGCCGAGCCGATGGTTTTGTATTCCTCGCCATCCGGCAGCACGACGGTGCTGACCTGCTTATCACGGAGATTATCAAGCACCCGGTCCAAGTAAAGCGGCGCGACGGTTTCATTGGTCACAATCAGCACTTGGCTGGAATCTATGTGACGGCTGAGAATATCCCGCGAACGCAGTAAGTCTTGGCCTATGTAAATAGGGTAACTACGCTCGGCTAGGGAAACGGTCAGGGTTCTCATGGTTTGGCTTGATTGAAGTTAATTCGGTTATAAACCCGCATGATTTGGCGAACCGCGCTACGGCTTGAGCATTGGCCCGTGTCAACAACAGAATCCGCTATGGAGCGGTAAAGGGGTTCGCGGATGGAGAATAAGTCGGCCAGTTTCTTGCGGGGATTATCCGTATTCAATAATGGCCGATTGGAATCCTTGTGAGTCCTTTCGAATTGTTTATCGACCGGGCAGTGCAGATATACGACGAAGCCATTTCGGCGCAAGCCTTCACGGTTTTCCCGCAAAAGCACGGAACCTCCCCCCGTGGCCATGACGATACCCTCTAATTTGACTAAATCAGCCAGGGTTTCCGACTCACGTTTCCGAAATCCAGATTCCCCTTCGTATTCAAATATCATGGGAATACTGACGCCGGTTCGTTTCTCAATTTCCTTGTCGCTATCCACGAAGCTAACCCCCAGATTCTTGGCGAGAAGTCGTCCAATCGTGGTTTTGCCTGCCCCCATAGGGCCAATTAAATAAATGTTTTTCGTTTGCCGCATACCCGCCAAGCACCGGAAATCTTAAATGATACCACGGCCCATTCTGCGGACGGGGGTTCTCAAGGATAAAAAAGGCGCCCTTGGTGGGCGCCTTTTGTCGCGGGGATTTTGATGTCAAGTCATCTAACGGCCAGGGATTGGTCAAGGATTTTCGGGGTGATGAAAATCAACAGCTCCCTTTTTGTGTCTATAACCTTATCCCGCCGAAACATGAAACCTATTCCTGGTAAGTCGCCCAAGAATGGCACCTTGTCAGTGTTGTTGGCTTGCGTGCCTTCGAACACGCCGCCCAGCACCACGGTCTCGCCGTTGCCCACTTGGGCCGTGGTTTGGATTTCCCGCTTATCAATCGCCAATCCTGATGGCGTAGGCTGCCCTCGCGCGTCCTTCTTTATCGACAAGTCCATGAGCACGTCACCATTCGGTGTGATGTGCGGAGTGACCTTCAGCTCCAACACGGCGTCTTTAAATTGTGTGTTTGAGGCACCCAGCGCATTGTTTTGCGAATATGGAATCTGTTCGCCTTGCAGGATGTGCGCTTCTGTCTGGTCTGCGGTCACTACCTTTGGGGTGGACACAATTTCCCCGCGCCCGTCGATTTGAGCGGCCGAAAGCTCAAGGTCAAGTAGGTACTCGCCCACTTTAAGGAAGGTTACGCCAAAGGAGCCGCCACTGGCGGCGGCGGCCGTCGAGGCCAAATCAACCAAGGCGTCCCCGGCCGTGGCCGAGTCCCCGCTCCAGCGTTGCTGCCATGCTTCCGATGCTCCGGTGCTGGGATTGGTCTGAAAGAACTCTTTGCCCCGCTTGGTTTGCACAAAGCTAGAGCGGTTCAGTGAAAGGCGTGATCCCAGTTCGCGTGTGAAATCGTTGTTGGCGACTACGATGCGGGACTCGATCAGCACTTGCCGCACTGGCTTGTCTACTTGGCGGACAAGCTCGCGGACCCGGTCGATATTGCGGGCGGTGTCCTTGATGATTAACTGATTGGTCCGGGGATCGGTGGTTACATTGCCCCGTCCCGATAGAATGGATTGGCTGACATCCAAGGCGGTGGTGCTGGTGGCGCTCTTTTCTCCCCCTATGCCGGTTGAGGAGATGGATTCGCTGGTACGCTCCGTCGTCCCTTTGAGTATTTCTTTAATCTTGTCCGCTGTGGTGTAGTTGATTTGGATGATTTCGGTTCTCAGCGGCTCCAAGTCCTCCACGACTTTCTGGGCCTTAAGTTCGTCTTCCTCCTGTTTATTAATTTCGTCGAGCGGGGCGACGCGGATAATGTTGCCCTCCTGCCGCTTGCCTAATCCCTTCGATTTCAATACCAGTTCAAGCGCCTGATCCCAGGGCACGTCCTGGAGCCTCAGGGTGACATTGCCCTGCACGGTGTCGCTGGCCACGACATTCAGGTTAGTGAAGTCCGCAAGTATCTGTAATACCGAGCGCACTGGAATGTCTTGAAAATTAAGAGTGAGCTTCTCGCCCGAATACGTGAAGCTTTTTTTCTTGATTTCCTCTTTTTCCGCTTTCGTTAATGCTCGAAACTCGACGGTCAATAGGTTTCCCGATTGATAGGATGAGTAATCGTATTCGTCCGAAATAGGGGTAACGGCAAGCCGTGCGTCACCGCCGTCCGACGCCGATTCGATATATTGCACGGGCGTCGCGAAATCAATGACATCCAGTTTTCTGGATAATTGAGATGGCAATTCCGTGTCGGCGAACCTAACCACGACCTTTTGGCCTTCTTCATTAATGTCGACGACCGATTTTGGATCGCTCAAGGTAATTAGCAAGCGGCCTTCGCCTCTTTCCCCGCGCCTAAAGTCGACATTTTTAATATGCCGGGCACTAACCGCCGCACGCGACGAGGCCTGGGCGCGGAGGGGCTGCGGAGCTGTGATGGGGGCGATCTCGGCAATGCGGCCAGTCCCGTTTTGGAGCGTCACCAGAATGCGGTTGCCATCCACTTTGGTTGTGTATGGCACCATGCTGGTTAAATTCACCACCACGCGGGTTCGGCCACCGGCTTCTACGGCCTGAAGGCTTTGCGCCCCGCCGACATTGATGGGAATCGACTTTTTCTCCAGCCCATTGGTGACTCCGGGCAAATCCAGGGCGATCCGTGCCGGATTCTCGGTGTGGAAGGCGCGGGGCGCCATTCCCGGCCCGTTCAGCGTTAACACAAATTGAAGGTTGTCACCCTGCAAGGAGGCGAAATCCACGGACTGTAAGACCACTCCTCCCGCGCCGCAAAAAGACGCCTTTAGTACCAATACGCTGGTAAAGAGCAAAGAAAAAAGCCATTTGAATCGTCCCCCCGCTTTTTTCTTATCAAACGAAGCGCTGATACCCGCAGTAATTATCATCTGTTTACCCCACTCGCTTCCGCCAAATCGAGACCGGCTTTACGTTCGTGCCAAGTCCCGGGATTCTCCGATACAATTTCCACCAGTTCGATCTGGTTCTCTTTAATATTTATAACCTTGCCGTAATTTTTGCCAATGTAATTACCTATGCTTACCCGGTGTATGGCGCTGTCGCTACTTTTTACCAATCCCCATAAAACCCCTTGTTGATTGACGGTGCCCACCATCCGAAGACTGTCGAGTTCGTAAGACTCCAATTCTTCCTTGGGCCGTGAGGTGTCCGGTCGAATCCCGCTTTCTACTTTTTCTTCTTCCGGCTCTTGCACCGTCTCATCGGGTATGAATGGGTCGCGTAATTCTTCCCCGATGAATACAAACGGCTCGACGGTTCTCACTTCGGGCAATGGCTCAACGGCGGTTTTATGTCGCCCCTTAACCTCCGCCACGAAGCTTTTTAAATCAGCCATGTCCTCGGAGCCGCACGCGGTGAGTCCCGCCGCCAAAACCCACGGAAGCACGAGCCGAGGGAGTGCCCTGAGACGCATTCCTATATCATTTTGAAAATGTCGGGTCATATAACAAGGCATGATTAAGATTATTTTGCGCCGCTAACCGGCTTTTTGCCGCCGCTGGCAGCGCCACTGCTTTCATCCAAATACCGATAGGTTTTTACCAGGGCGCTCATTACGAATGGAAACTTGGTGAGCTTTTTTCCTGAAGCCTCTTTAGCATTTGCCGATATTTTTATGTTGTGTATCGTTACAATCCGGGGCAGTGAAGCAAGGCCACTCACAAAAGTGCCGAACTCGGCATAAGTTCCTATCACCTGAATTTGGATGGGTAATTCGGCATAGAAGTCTTTCACGACCTCGCCTCCGGGTTTGAATGACTCAAATTCAAGTCCGCTCGCCAAGCCGGTCTGTGAGACGTCCACGAGCAGGTCGGGAACTTGGGTTTTGTCCGGTAGCTGCCTAAGCAGGTCACCAAAAGTTTTTTCTATCTCGCTTAATTGCTCTTTGTACTCATCAAGGTTGGCGGCTTTCTTTTGCTTATGTTCAAATGTCGTTTTAAGTTCCCGCTCCTTGGCTTCGAGCGAATCCAGCCCGGTGAGTTGGGCCTCCGTGTCAAAGTAGTACCAGAACCCACCCAGAAGCACACACAGCATCGTAATAATTGCTGCCTTGATGGGTATGGGCCATGAACCAGCGTGCTCCAAATCCCAGTTTACATTGGAAAGATTCATGACGGACTTTTCCCCTTGTGTTCCTTGCTGTCTTTGGTTTCACTCGATTGCTTGACTTGCAAAATAAATTTACTGCCACGAATATCCCTTTTCCCCTTAATTTCCTGTTGAGCTACGATCTCGGTTAAAGCGGGATCCTGAAACCAAGGCGATGCATCCAGGCCGCGCATATACGCAGATACCCGCGAATTGGATTGGGCAATCCCATTGATCGTTAATAATTTATCGGCCTGAATCAGATCAGTAAGCAGCACTCCCTCGGGAATCGTGCGAGCCAATTCATCGAATAAATGCACGATTTCCGGGCGGCTCAACTGTAATTGCTGAATCACTTCCATTTTCGCGATCAGCCGCTTCTTTTTAGCTTCCAGGTCTTCAATTTCTTTGATTTTTTGATCGAGCAAGGCCACTTCCGATTGCAGATAGTCATTGCGCTGGGTCTGATTGTCGATCATCCCGCTGATTTGCCAATGAATAAACGCCAGTATCCCAACGGTGACTAATAAGGTCAGGGCCGTTATCGAGAAGAATTCCTGCTGTTTCTGCTTGCGCCGTTCCGCACGCCAAGGGAGAAGGTTAATACCGGCCATCAGTCAAAACTCCTCAAAGCCAAGCCACAGGCCGTCATCAAGGCGGGCGCATCGTTGTTCAAACTTTGCGGCTTCACCCGTGGGGAGATGGTCATATTGGCGAACGGGTTGGCGACAATGGTCGGGGTGCCCAGGGCTTCCTCGACATAACGGTCGATTTCGGTGATGGAGGCGCATCCACCGGCTAGGATGATGTGTTCCACATTGCGGTGGGTGCTGGATGACAGGAAAAATTGCAGGGAGCGACCGATTTGTTGGCCCAGCGCGTTCTTGAAGGGTTCAAGCACTTCGGGACCGTAATTGTCGGGCAAGCCGCCATGCTTTTTCGCGAGGCCCGCCTCCTCGGTGGACAGCCCATAGCGGCGTTGGATTTCCTCGGTGAGCTGCTTGCCGCCGAAGCCCTGTTCGCGGGTATAAATAATGCGTCGGTTGTGAATGACGTTGAGTGTCGTCATGGTGGCTCCGACATCGGCGATGGCGATGGCGTGGTCGGCTTCGCGGGCGGGCAGTTGTTCCAGGATCAGCGCGCAGGACTGTTCCAGGGCGTAGGATTCCACATCGACGATTTCCGCCTTCAGCCCCGCGAGCTCAAGCGCCGCCACCCGGTCCTCGATGTTTTCCTTCCGGGAGGCGATCAGCAGGACATCCACCATGTCTGGGCTTTTTTCGGTCGGGCCTTGGACCACGAAGTCCAGGCTCACCTCGTCCAGCGCGTAGGGAATGTATTGATCGGCCTCCAGTTCAAGCTGCGCCTCCAGCTCATCCTCGCTCAGCGAGGCGGGCATGGCGATCACCTTGGCGATCACGGCGGAACTGGGCACCGCCACGGCGGCATGTTTTAGGCGGGTGCCCGACTGCTTCACCACGGTCTTGATGACGTTGCCGATGGCTTCGACATTGGCGATGTTTTTATCGACCACGGCGTCCGGCGGCAGGGGCGCCACCGCGTAGCTCTCCACCCGATAGCGCGATCCGACCCGGCTTAATTCCAGCAGCTTTACGGTGGCCGTGCTGATGTCGATGCCCAGTAATTCGGGCTTTTTGCGACGGAGAAAAAACATCAATAAGTTCCTGTCCTAGCAATGATTTGGCGAATACCGCCACGAATTTGCCCTGCTTCGGTGCCCGCCCGCAGGGGCGCTTACTGTAGTATAGTAGTTATTTCATCCCTTCTTCGCTTATGCCGAAGGCATCCTGGAGCATCCCGGAAATCGCGAACCTCGGCCTTAGCCGGTTTCAAGCGCGGCAACCCGGAGGATTCTCCCGCATCACCGAATTCCGACCGTGACCCGGAAAACTTCTCGCAAACCACGCTCAACCCTTGGCCGACTGTTAAGGCTGATGTTTTTGGCCCTGCTTGCGGGCTTGATCGGCCTAGCCGTGGGCGGGTATTCGCTCTATCGGTACCTTGAGCCACAATTGCCGGATATCGACATTTTGAGCGACATCCGCTACCAAACCCCGATGAGTGTGTATAGCAAGGATGGGCTCCTAATCGCCGAATACGGCGAGAAGAAGCGCACGCCCATCGACATCGCCGATGTCCCAAAACCCGTTACCCAAGCCTTCCTGGCGGCGGAGGACAACCGCTTTTTCGATCATCCGGGCGTGGACTATCAGGGGATTGCCCGGGCGGTCTTCACCTTTGTCCGCACTGGCGAAAAGCGGCAAGGCGGCAGCACGATCACCATGCAGGTGGCCCGCAATTTCTTCCTGACCAGCGAGAAGACCTTGCTTCGCAAAATCCGGGAAATCATGTTGGCAATCAAGATCGAGTCCAAGCTGCCCAAGGAACGCATCCTGGAACTTTATCTTAACAAGATATATTTTGGACATCACGCTTACGGCATCGAAGCGGCCGCGCAAGTTTACTATGGAAAGCCCATCAAGGAGCTTGAACTGTCGCAAGTCGCAATGATCGCCGGTCTGCCCAAGGCACCTTCCTCATTCAATCCCATCGTCAACCCGGAGCGGGCGTTGAGTCGCCGCAATTATGTGCTGAGGCGGATGCGCAAGCTGGGCTTCATCGACGAGGCGCAATATGTGAAGGCGCTCGGCCAGCCCATTGACGCGGCGCTGCACACCCGCCCCATTGAATTAAATGTGCCCTACATCGCGGAATTGGTGCGCAACGAGATGTACCAGCAATTCGGCGAGGAAGCCTACACCAATGGCTATCGCGTCCATGTGACCATCGATTCCCGCACCCAAATGCTCGCGGAGAAGTCCCTGCGGCTGGGGCTGCACGACTACGACGAGCGCCATGGTTATCGCGGCACTAAGCAGCGGATTGATTTAAAGAAAGCCAAGGCCCAGGCCGAGTGGGATGAGCGGCTGGCTGGATTACAACCCATCGGGGAAACCACGCCCGGTATAGTCGTCGCCCTCAAGGACAGCGTGGCCGATGTCTATCTCGGTGCTGGTCGGCACGCGGAACTCGATAGCAGGGGAGTCCGGTGGGCGCGGCGGTATATCGGCATCAACAGCCAGGGTTCGGCGCCACGGGGCGTCAAGGACGCGGTGAAGGCGGGCGACATCATCCGCTTGCGCAAGGACCGGGAGGGCCGCTGGATGTTGGCCCAGATTCCCGAGGCCGAGGCCGCGCTGGCCTCCCTGGACCCCAAGACCGGCGCCATCGTTGCGCTGGCCGGGGGCTACGATTTCGCCCTGAGCAAATTCAACCGCGCCACTCAGGCCCAGCGGCAGCCGGGGTCCGGCTTCAAGCCTGTGTTGTACGCGGCGGCGCTGACGGAGGGCTATACCCCGTCCAGCGTCGTCAATGATGCGCCCATCGTCTATGCCGATCCTTCCCAAAGCGGCGGCGTGTGGCGTCCGCAGAATTACTCGGGCCGCTTCTATGGGCCGACCCGGCTGCGGGTTGCCCTGGCCAAGTCCCGCAATCTGGTGTCAATCCGCCTCCTCAAAAGCATCGGCTTGAAGAAGGCCATCGACACCGCCATCGACTTCGGTTTCGAGCCGAATGAACTGCCCAATTCGCTCCCGCTGGCGCTTGGTACCGGCTCCGCGACGCCGTTGCGGATGGCCCAGGTGTTCGCCGTCTTCGCCAATGGCGGGTTCCGCGTTGAGCCGTATCTCATCGAGCGCATCGAAACGGATTCCGGCAAAACCGTGCTTCAGGCCACGCCCCAAATGGCTTGCCTGGAATGCCCGGTTTCCAGCAATCCACCCCAGCACCAAGCGCGCCGGGTGATTTCACCCCAGGTGCATTACATGATGAATTCGATGCTGCAAGACGTGGTGCGACTGGGCACCGCGACCCGCGCCTTGGAGTTGGGCCGCGCGGACATCGCGGGCAAAACCGGAACCACTAATGAATACCGCGACGCTTGGTTCAACGGCTATGTGTCGGGGCTGGTCACCAGCGCTTGGATCGGCTTCGACTCGTCGAAATCCCTGGGGGATGGCGAAACCGGCGGCGAAGCGGCCCTGCCCATGTGGATGCATTTCATGCGCGAAGCCTTGCAGGAAATCCCCGAGTTCAGCTTCCCCTTGCCCGGCGGCTTGTCCACCACCCGGGTCGATCCTTACAACGGCGTGCGGGCCTCGGCGGGCAATCCGAACACGGTGTTTGAGGTTTTCCCGACGGGACAGGCACCTCGTTCCGCGGCCCCGCGTCGACCCCGCGCCGAGCCTTCGCCCGATAGCGAGCCGGTTTCGGATGGCAACGATGATTCGGCGTCAGAGCCAGCGTCCGCGCCGCCCGCCGCCGAGAAATCCATTGAATCGCTGTTCTAGACGCCAGCGCCCATGCATGTTCGAGACAAGCTCAAACTGCGGATAGCCCAGGAAGCGGCCCGGATCATCGCGGAGGAGGGCATTCACGATTACCTCCCCGCCAAGCAAAAGGCGGCGGCGCGGTTGGGCATCGCGTCAACCCACAGCCTGCCCCGCAATGAAGAGATTGAGCAGGCGCTCGACGAATATCACCGGATTTACCGCGCCGATGTTCAGCCACGGCACATCGTCCGGCTGCGGAAGCTGGCCTTGGAGGCGATGCGGTTCTTGAAGAGATTTTCGCCCCGCCTAGTGGGCGGCGTGCTGGAAGGTTACGCGGGCGAATTCAGCCCCATCACGCTGCATTTGTTCCCGGAAGCGCCGGAGGATGTCATGCGGGCCTTGATGGACGGGCGGATTCCTTTCAGCCAAACATCGGCGTCACTGCCGGGCAATGCCAACCGGATGACGGATTATCCCGCCTTGAGTTTTTTTGCGGACGGGGTGGCGGTCGAGTTAGTGCTGCTGCCGACGGAGCTTAAGCAACAACGCCTGGCGCGGAAAGAGCGGGGGTTGTCGAGGGGGGATTTGGAGGCTGTGGAGGCCTTGGTGCGGCGGAGTGAGATGGCGGCTCCCGACTCCGCTTAGCCCCAAGCTGGCTGGACCGGCAGGCCCGAACGGTTCGGGAATTAAGCCCGACCGTACTTGCGGCGGAACTTGTCCACGCGGCCTGCGGTATCGACGAGCCTTTGTTTGCCCGTATAGAATGGATGACAGGCTGAGCAAACTTCGACGTGCAAATCCTTGGTCAAGGTGGATTTGGTTTCGAAGGTGTTGCCGCAACTACAATGGACGGTGACGGCCCTGTAGGCGGGATGAATGTCCGGCTTCATAAAACGACTCTCCCAAAAGACAAAAAAGCGGAATCAAGGAAACTCTTCATGCTACCTAAAACGCTGATTTCCCGCAAGGCAAAACAAATCCAAGACTAAGCGCCCGCGACTATCGGACTCCG
>NZ_JBTEKS010000109.1:0-12099 GCF_054333355.1 Methylomagnum sp.
ACCAATCCGTTACCAAGTCCAGCAAGTGCATTACGTCCAACCGTAAGTCGCTGCCGGGCGTCATGACCATCCGTGGTTGCGCCTACGCCGGTTCTCGCGGTGTGGTGTGGGGTCCGATCAAGGACATGATCCACATTTCTCACGGCCCGGTCGGTTGCGGTCAGTATTCGCGTGGCGGTCGCCGTAACTACTACATCGGCGTGACCGGCGTGAACACCTTCGTCACCCTGAACTTCACCTCGGATTTCCAGGAGAAGGACATCGTGTTCGGCGGCGACAAGAAGCTGGCGAAGATGATCAACGAGATCGAAGGCCTGTTTCCGCTGCACAAAGGCATCTCGGTGCAGTCCGAATGCCCCATCGGTCTGATCGGCGACGACATCGAAGCCGTGTCCAAGAAGGCCGCTAAGGAAATCGGCAAGCCGGTCGTGCCGGTGCGTTGCGAAGGTTTCCGGGGCGTGTCCCAGTCCTTAGGCCACCACATCGCCAACGACGCCATCCGTGACTACGTCATCGCCAACCGCGACGGCGACAACAGCTTCGAAACCACCCCCTACGATGTCGCCATCATCGGCGACTACAACATCGGCGGCGACATTTGGCCGTCCCGCATGTTGCTGGAAGAAATGGGCCTGCGCGTGGTGGCTCAGTGGTCCGGCGACGGCACCCTGGCCGAAATGGAGCTGACCCCCAAGGTCAAGCTGAACCTGGTTCACTGCTACCGCTCGATGAACTACATCTCTCGCCACATGGAAGAGAAGTACGGGATTCCGTGGATGGAGTACAACTTCTTCGGCCCCACCAAGATCGCCGAGGCCCTGCGCAAAATAGCCGCGTTCTTCGACGATTCGATCAAGGAGAAGGCCGAGCAGGTCATCGAGAAATACCGCGCCGAGTACGAGGCGGTCATCGCCAAATACCGTCCGCGCCTGGAAGGCAAGCGCGTCATGCTGTACATCGGCGGCCTGCGTCCGCGCCATGTCATCGGCGCGTATGAAGACCTCGGCATGGAAGTGGTCGGCACCGGCTACGAGTTCGCCCACAACGACGACTACGACCGCACCATTCAGGAAATGGGCAACGCGACCCTGCTCTACGATGACGTGACCGGCTACGAGTTCGAAGAATTCGTCAAGCGGGTCAAGCCCGACCTGATCGGCTCCGGCATCAAGGAAAAGTACATCTTCCAGAAGATGGGCATTCCGTTCCGCCAGATGCACTCCTGGGATTACTCCGGTCCTTACCACGGCTACGACGGCTTCGCCATCTTCGCCAAGGACATGGATTTGACCCTGAACAATCCGTGCTGGAACAAGATGCAACCGCCGTGGCGCAAAGGCGCGGCAGAGGCTGAGCCGGTGCGGGCGGCAGCGGGCGGTTAATCCAGCCTCTTATGGTTCCCACGCTCCGCGTGGGAACCCATCCGGCGACGCTCCCGCGTCGCGAGTCGGGACGTAGAGATACCCGACCCGGAGTGCCGATCTTGGTGGGCATGAGTCCATGTCCACCCCACGATTCCCGCGTCGGGAGTCGGGACGCCGGAGCGTCCAAGGCTGCATTCCCACGCTGAGCGTGGGAACGATATACCTAAACCCTGTTCGCGTTAGTTCACAGATTAGTGGCGCGCGAAGGAGAAAGACCATGAGCCAGGCAATAGACGACATCAAACCGAGCTACCCCTTGTTCCGCGAAGACGATTACAAGGCGATGCTCACCGAGAAGCGCGATTTGTACGAAGAGCGCCATCCGCAGGACAAGATCGACGAGGTCTTCCAGTGGACCACCACCAAGGAATACCAGGAACTCAACTTCAAGCGCGAAGCCCTGACCGTTGACCCGGCCAAGGCCTGCCAGCCGCTCGGCGCGGTGCTGTGTTCGCTGGGCTTCGAGAAGACCCTGCCCTATGTGCATGGCTCGCAAGGCTGCGTGGCGTACTTCCGCACCTACTTCAACCGCCACTTCAAAGAACCGATTTCATGCGTGTCCGACTCCATGACGGAAGACGCGGCTGTATTCGGCGGTCAGAAGAATATGTTCGACGGCCTCGCCAACGCCAAGGCGCTGTACAAGCCCGACATCATCGCGGTATCCACGACCTGCATGGCGGAAGTCATCGGCGACGACCTCAACGCCTTCATCAATAACGCGAAGAAGGAAGGGCACATCGAGCAGGAGTTCCCCACCCCGTTCGCCCACACCCCGAGCTTCGTCGGCAGCCACACCACCGGCTGGGACAACATGTTCGAGGGCATCGTCAAGTACTTCACCCTCAACAATATGGAGGGCAAGGAACCCGGCAAGAACGGCAAGATCAACCTGGTGCCGGGCTTCGAGACCTACTTGGGCAACTTCCGGGTTCTGCATCGGATGCTGAACGAGATGGGCGTGGACCACACCCTGCTGAGCGATCCGACCGAAGTGCTGGACACGCCTGCCGACGGCAAATTCCGCATGTATTCCGGCGGCACCACCCAGGACGAGATCAAGGACGCGCCCAACGCCATCACCACGTTCCTGCTGCAACCCTGGCAGTTGGAAAAGACCAAGAAGTACGTGGACAACACTTGGAAGCACGAGGTGCCCAAGCTGAACATCCCGATGGGTCTGGAGTGGACCGATGAGTTCCTGATGAAAGTCTCGGAAGTGACCGGCAAGCCGATCCCCGCGTCTTTAGAGCTGGAGCGTGGCCGCTTGGTGGATATGTTGACCGACTCCCATACCTGGCTGCATGGCAAACGCTACGCGCTGTGGGGCGATGCGGATTTCGTGATGGGCATGACCAAGTTCCTGCTGGAAGTGGGCGCCGAGCCGATCCATATCCTCTGCAACCACGCCAACAAGCGCTGGAAGAAGGCCATGGAGAAGATTCTGGAAGAGTCCCCGTATGGCAAGAACTCCACCGTCTATATCGGCTGCGACCTGTGGCACATGCGCTCGCTGGTGTTCACCGACAAGCCGGACTTCATGATCGGCAACAGCTATGGCAAGTGGATTCAGCGCGACACCCTGCACAAGGGCAAGGAGCATGAAGTGCCGCTGATCCGCATCGGCTTCCCGATCTTCGACCGCCACCACCTGCACCGGGACACCACCCTGGGTTATGAGGGTGCCATGCACATGCTGAAGCTGCTGGTGAACTCCGTCCTGGAACGCCTGGACGACGACACCCGGGGCATGGGCACCACCGACTACAACTACGACCTGATCCGCTAACCCCCCAACCCCCCTTGTCGGGGGGGCTTGTTCTCCCTCCTCATGCTCCTGATAAGGGGAGGTCGGGAGGGGTTATCTCCCGTAGGGTGGGCACGGTACGCCGTGCCCACCTTTGCGTGGGTCAGGATGCGGTGGGCATGAGCAATATACCCGCCCTACGAGCCTACGATTCACCCAGGAGTTCACAATGCCCGAAGTCATGCTGCGTCGCCGCGACGATAACAAAATTCTGTTCTACGTCGCCAAGAAAGACCTTGAAGAGGTCATTGAATCCCTGGAATTCGACAGCCCCGACAAATGGGGCGGCGAAGTGGTGCTGGGCGATGGCTCGCACTGGTACTTCGAGCCCATGGACATCCCGCCCAAGCTCCCCACGACCCTCCGCGCCAAGCGCGGCAGCGGCGGGGATTGATTGAGTAAGGATATGGCTTTCGCGGTAGGTCGGGCTTTAGCCCGACAGGGCGGACTGAAGTCCGACCTACAACTCTGGGAAGTAATTTTTTGCCAAATCCTAATTCTGCATACCGAATCAATGAGGTACCTCCATGTTACTGGACACTTACCAAGAAAAAGTCTGGCTCGTCAATGCCAATGTGAAAGGCAAAGAGGGCAAGTTTGAGGTCTACCGGGGTGACCTGGTGCTGGAAGAAGGGGAAGTGGCGGACGCCATGGGCCGCCGCTTGCCGCCGCACGTCATCAGCAAGGAAGCGGTGCTGCTGTCGGACGGCGAGAAACTGAAGTTCGTGGCTGGCTTCGTCGATGAGCTTGCCCAATTGAAGCTGTTCCCCAACCTGTACGGCGCCGACTTGGCCGAGGATGTGCTGGGCGTGTTCTTCGTCGCCAACCTCGCCGAACCCCTCCAGGCCACCCTGGAAGGCGTGAAGTACGTCCTGATCCCCCTGCAACGCGGGATGATCTGGAACGAACTCATAGAAGAGCTGCGCATGGAAAAGAGCGACTTCAAGGGCCAGGGCGCGGAAGAGAAAGTCGTCACCCTGTACGAAGCCTTCAAGGACTACAAGCCGAAATACCCGAGCGTGTCCTTCGAGGAAGCGCTGACCAAGACCGTCAACGAAAAGCGCGAGGTCTGGGGGGCGGTTTAAGCTTCCCGTCGCCTAATCATGTAGGATGGCTGGAGCTTCGCGGAACCCATCACGCCGTGCCACAGCGTTGCGATGGGTTCTGCGGCGCCACACCCATCCTATGGGTTCTTTTCTCTTCGTTCCCACACGGAGCGTGGGAACCACACAGTCACCCAAATCTGAGAGGTTCACCATGACCGCATCCGCACTTTCCCGAGAAGCCGCGCTGCGCGTGGGCCTGGCGGCGCGCGTGTTGCCCGACGTGAGTGCCAAGCAATTGCTGGAAACGCTCATCGACAAACTGGGCGCCCCGCTGACTGAGGAAAAACTCGCCCACGTCACCGTCACGCAGTTGAAATCCGGGCTCGGCAGCCCGGACGGCGAAGAAGACACCGAACACCTGGATGTGGTCTCGATCCCCAACTACAAGGAGGCCGTCCGCATCCTGTGGGGCGAGGTCGATGGCACCGACCTGCCGCCACCGGAAGCCTACACCGAGGGCGACATGCCCAGCTCGATCCGCGTCGCCATCGCCTCCAACAATGGCGAAATGATGGACGGCCACTTCGGCTCCTGCCTGCGTTTCCTGGTCTATCAGGTCAACAAGGACGAGCTGCGCTTGATCGACCTGCGCTCGACCCTGGGCGCCGACGAAACCGACGACCGCAACCAGTTCCGCGCCGATCTCATCAAGGACTGCCAAGTCATGTACGTGGTGTCCATCGGTGGCCCGGCGGCGGCGAAGGTCATCAAGGCGGGCGTCTACCCGATGAAGCTGGCCGGGGACGAACCCGCCCGCGAGGTCATCGCCAAGCTGCAAACCATCCTGAGCGGCCATCCGCCGCCCTGGCTCGCCAAGATCATGGGCGTTTCGGCCCGCGAACGGGTGCGTTTCGACGCCGATTCCGACGACACCTGGGACGACGAATAATGATTACCGCCGAAGACATCACCGCCATCGCCGGCGCCGTGGAGAAGCTCGGCCTGTCGGACCAAAGCCTCGTGGAACTTCGGGCGGGCCACCCGGATGTCCATTTCACCTACTGCATGGACGACGACATCGGCTCGTACTCGCCCCACCTGGAGCGGGAGTCGTTCAATATCTACCTGGTGGATGGCCGGGAGCACTGCCTCAAATTCACCACCGAATTGGCCCACGCCACCGGGGTGGTGTTGGCGGAGGTGATCCAGGATGACGGCTGAGCTCAAGACCAAACCGGTCGAGGCGGAGGAGCCGCCTCGCGCCCATTTCGACGGCTTGCTGCTGGGCAAGCTGTGTAAGGAAACCCTGGCCGGGGCAGGCGGCGACGAAGCCTTGGTGAACCGTCTGCAAAGGGCTTATCCCAACTTCCCGTTGCGGCTGGCCCGCCACGGCCATCACTGGTATCGGCTGGGCGGGGTCATCAAGCCGGATGGCACCCGCATCGCCCCCGACCTCAACGAATGGGCCGAGCGCACCCACATCGAATGCGGCCACAACTTCAACACCCTGCTGGATTATTGCGAGGAGGAGCAGTTCCTCGCCACCAAACACAAGGGCGTGACCGTCTATGTGGTGGCTCAGACCGGCCCGACGGCGCCGGATTTTGTGCAGATCGAAATCGACCGCACCCAAGAACTGGCTGACCGCTGCCTCGTCGATTCCGACCAACCGCCGACCGATTTGGAAGAACTGATTGACCCGCTGGAACCCTTGGCCGTGCAGCCCTTCGCTGTGGGGGCTGCCCGTTACACCTATCGGCGCAAAACCGAAGTGGCCATGTTCATGGGCGAACTCGGTAAGTACCGGGCTAATCCCCATCCCGCCCAACGTTTCATGGATGATTGGGATGCCAGCAGCGCCGCGAAAAAGAAGGTGTTCTGCGAGGATTGGAGCCTGCGCCTGTACCAGCACAAGGGCCGTCACGGCGAGCAAATCATGAACGTGGAGATCGTCAACAACCTCAAGGACATGCCCCGGCTGGAAAGCCCGGAAGCCAAGAAGGGCAAGGCACTGGCGACCATGATCGGGCGCATCGATAGTCAAGTTGGCTATCCCTTCGCGTGGTTCTTTTTGATGCTGAAAGGCTTCGTGTCGCCCCACATCGGCGAGGCCGTCTATCGGGACGTCAGCAAGGATTTCGCGTATTTACCCGAGAAGGACGCCACGATATTGAAGCGCTGGATCGCCGAGCCTTATTGCGTCTAAATCCACGGGCTATGCGGCCGCGGTTTTAATACCAAGAACGTGGGGCAGGCGTTTGTCTGTTCCGACGACGTTTTAAAGCGTCACTTTGAGCCGGTTTCAAGTTTCCACTTGGGACCGGCTTTTTTATTCCCCCGCGCCAGTCACGCGGTATTGTGGTGCTTGATGATGGCGGGTTTTGATAATAACCGTAGCCCGGCGGATATTGATGGAATCCGGGGCGGGGCGCGGCTTTCGGTTGGGCGGGATTCTGCGGCGTTTCAGCCAGTGGGAGGCGGTGGGGGGCGAAGCGCATCAAGTGCGGATGATGCGAGGCGGTTGCTTCGTCAGCGTATCTACGGTTCTGGGTTCCCCGGCCCGGCGGGCGTTTACGGCATCCGTGGCGAGGGCGTTTCATTCAAACTAGCCCAACTGCTATCATGCGGCATGATTTTTCCATCTTATGAGGATATGCCTATGCTCAAAATGGTCGGTGCCAGCGGTCAGCTTTCGCTGGGTAAGAAATATGCTGGTAAATACTTTGAACTCACCGAACAGGAAGACGGGAGCATTACCATGGTGCCTATGCGAATAATCCCGGAAGCCGAAGCTTGGTTGCACAAATCTGCCATGCAAGAACGGTTAACCCAAGCTACGCAATGGATGCAAGCCCATCCCCCCGCCGAAACCAATCTCGACGAGTTTCTCGCAGGGATTGAATCGCACCGCCAAACCAAGGATGCGTCATGAATGGGCGCGTCCTGCTCGATCTCAACTTACCTGCCTTGCAGGACGATCTTTTTGAGCTTGAAGCCAATGAATACCGCCAAGTGGCTAAAACGCTGAAGAAACTCCGCGCCATGACTTGGGACGAGGTTTACCGTGACCATGGTTTGAAGTGGGAAGCGGTAAAGAATTCTGCCGGAATATATACGTTGCGGCTGTCGCGTAGTAGCCGGGCTTTAGCCACCCGCGATGGGGATGTCATGCGGTTTATTGCGATTCGCTCCGACCACGATAGCGCCTATGGGAAGAAATAGCTTCGTAAACTACATGAGGACGGGGGTGGCTTTGGTTGGGCGGGATTCTGTGGCGTTTCAGCCAGTGGGGGGCGGTGGGGTGCGAACCGCATCTGCGGCCCTTGCTTGTAAGATATGGCGCAGTCCGAGTGACTTTCGAGGAAATAACCATGCTTTCATTTGCTGCCACTTATCAGGTTCCAGAAGACCGCACTTTGATGGTGAAACTGCCGGAACAAGTCCAACCCGGCGAACATGAAATCTTATTGGTGATTGACCGGCCCCAAGCGATTCCCGCGAAACCTTTGGCGCGGCGGCCCGGTAGCGCTAAAGGCCGGTTAATTATTCGGGGTGACGATGATGAGCATTTAACAGATTTTCGAGAGTAAGATGGACAGAAATCACACGATTTTAAGAAAACTCAATAATCATAGGAATGACGATTATATTCCGGGCACGCCGGAATATCGTCTTGGTTTGGTCTGGCCGCTAACGTTGGAAATTTCATCTTTAAGTGTGAAGCACGATGCTAAACGAAGATTACAAAGACATGTTACTCGCCTTAGCCGCAGAGAAAGCTAGATTCATGCTTGTCGGTGCTTATGCGCTGGCGGTTCACGGTTATCCACGCGCCACCATGGATATAGATATTTGGGTGATGCCATCGCCTCAGAATGCCGAAGCCGTGTTAAGGGCGTTGCATCGTTTCGGCGCGCCTTTGCACAAGCTTTCCAAGGAAGATTTGGAAATAGAGGGCACGATATTTCAGATTGGCGTTGCTCCAAGGCGGATAGATATTATCACTGCGGCCTCTGGACTTGATTTTGAAGCTACCTACGAGAATTCAATCCCGGTAGAAATCGAAGGGATTGAAATTCGTATCCCTTCGATTGACGATTTAATTATCAATAAACGGGCATCAGGAAGAACTAAAGATTTAGCCGATGTGGAGGCTTTGGAATTGCTTAAAAACTCGGATTTGGCGGAGTAACCGAGGTCAATCCAAGTTGGGCGGGATTCTGCGGCGTTTCAGCAAGTTAGGAGGCGGTGGGATGCGAAGCGCATCAAGCGCGGACGAGGCGGGTGCTTCGTCCGCGCATTCTACGGCCCTGTATTAAGCCGCTTTCTGGTGCTGCTGAATAATCTTCGATAATGCCCGCAGCGCTTCATTAACGGATTCCGCATCGGGGAATACTTCCGCCACGTCAGGCTCAAGCATGACCAGTTTCACCCCGTCCTGGTATTGCTTGGCATATTTCCCGCGAACGCCGCCCGTCATCTGGGAAAAATCATATTCCTCACGCAGTTCGTCGTTTAGCTCGTCATAGTCCGTGTTCATAGAAATTACGCTCTCGTTTGGTGGCCGGTCGGGCGCTGATGATTCGGATGGTTTTTCCGCGATAGGCATGGGCGATGACCAATACGCTGTCTTTGCTGGAAAGCCAAATGGTGATTTATGCCTGCCGATTGACCCGCACCAATTGCCCCGTCCAATCGTCTTCCGCCTCGATGGCCGCATGAATGCGCCGCGCCTGTTGGATGAAATCCACATCGAACGTGCAAACGATGATGCCCGCGTGATTCGGGTTGGCTCGATGCAGCCGGATGAAATCCTGGCGGTTCAAGGTCAAGACAATGCGGTTTTGTGCGGTGGCGAAGGCCAATACCTCGTCATCTGGAATGGCTTAGTTGGCGGCACCGACTTCCATGACCGTGAGTACGTCATGGCCCAAGCGGCGCAACTCCGCCACGGCGGGTTGGGGGAAATTCTCGTTGGAGTAGATGCGGGCCATGGCTTAGATGTCCTCGTTGGCCGCGATTTGCTGGTCGATTTCAGCGCGGTGGGCGCGGACGTAGCTCCAGGCTTGGGTTAAGTCTTCGGCGCGTAGGGTTGGGTAGGCCCGCAGTAAATCCACCTCGTTGGCACCGAGTCGGCGGGCTTGTTCCAGCGTCCAGACGGGTATGCGGGTCCGCACGATGCAGGCCGCGCCGCCACAGACGCCGGGGGCGCTGGCGATGCCGGGGAAGGCTTCGCCCAAGTCGTTGACGACCCATTGCAGCAGTTGGGCTTTTTCCGGGCGGCTGAGGCGGGCGAGGAGGGATTGGGCTTCTTGCAACGGGGTGGACATGGCGGCTCCATCGGTGGGCGTGGGGTTGGGTTCGCTGTAATCATCCCAAATTTCGGAGCGGGGCGGGGCTTTTGGTTGGGCAGGATGCGGCGGCGTTTCAGCCAGTGGGAGGCGGTGGGGTGTGAAGCGCATCAATTGCGGACGAGGCGGGTGCTTCGTCGGAGTATACTATGACCCTAACGATAATGGAGCATTTAGCGGATTTTCGAAATTGCTTTTAACGCATGAGGTAAGTATCTATGCAAGCCGTTATTAATTTACCAGATGAATTATTCATTCAAGCCAAAGCCGAAGCGGCATTGCGTGGCATTGAGTTTGAGGATTTGTTAGCGCAGAGTTTACTGGGGTTATTGAACCGGGCAAAGCCAGCCTCCGCCGAGCTTAAAGCCCCATTATCTTTGCATGAGGCGATGGCGGATTGTTGTGGTATTGCCAAGGATACGCCGCCTGATTATTCGAGTAATCCGGTTTGCCACTATCGATTTTAGCTAGGAGAAAACTCATGGCAACGATGACTTTAAGTATTCCAGACGAGATTGAACAGCGGTTCAGCCGGGTATTTGCCGATACAGATCCCAGTATTATCGTGGCTCGGTTAATGGCGGACGCAATTGCTCAGGAGGAGCGCCGTCACCAGAGTAACGAGGCGGTGCGGCGGGTTTTGGCTCGCCGTCGTTCGGCACCGCCGACGGCGTTATCTGAAATCTTGGAAATTCGCGATTCGGTGCGGGCGGAATCTGACGCGGGCAATGAACCGGGCCGGTTATGAAAACGTGGGTGGTTGATGCCAGTATGGCAGTGAAATGGTTTTTGCCGGATGCCCCGGACGAAACTGATATAGATCGTGCCTTGGCTTTGCTTGAGCTTGGCGCGACGGGACAGGCCCGTTTTATTCAGCCGCCGCATTGGGTGGCGGAAGTGGCCGCTGTGCTGGCCCGCCGGATTCCCGATACGGCGGCGGATAATGTGGCGGATTTGCGGTTGTTTGAGTTTGTTGAGGTCATCGACGAGGTGGCTGTGTTCCGCCGGGCGGTCGAGTTGTCGGTAAGTCTCGACCATCATTTGTTCGATACGCTTTATCATGCCTTGGCTTTGGCGCGGGGCACGACGTTGATAACCGCTGACCGCCGTTATTATGCGAAGGCGGCGGGGTTGGGCGGTATTGTGACGCTTGAGGATGGGGCGTTTTGATAATGCCGGAGCGGGGCGGGGCTTTGGGTTGGGCGGGAGGCGGCGGCGGTTCAGCCAGTGGGAGGCGGTGGGGTACAAGGCGCATCAGGCGCGGACGGCAGGCGCTTCGTCCGCGCATTTTACGGTCCCGGCTAAGTCAATGAATATCGGATCCAGCGCTAAGCAATATCTGCCGAAGCAGGTTTTCCGGGATATGGGTCATGTGGTCATCGCGATGCACTAAGCACGCCCCAGACGCGCGGGCGGACGCGGCAATCAGGGCGTCCACCAGCGGTAGCCGCTTGGGGGTTGCGCGGGCCAGATCGAAAGCGGCGAAGGCAATTTTCTCGTCCACCGCCACCACGTCATTGATGAGAAGCCGGTAATCCTCGGCGGTTTGGCGGGCTTCGGCATCGCTGGCCCCAAGCTCCCTTAACCGCCGGGCGAATTCCGTTAGCGTCACGCTGGCAATCAAAATCTTGGCGGCCTCATCATCGAAAATCGCTTGTACTTGTTGCCAACCGGCTTCGCGGCGGTAATGGGCAATCAGCGCGGAGGTATCGAACAGATAGATCATGCCGCTTAACCTTCCGATTCGCGCTCGGCGACGAGTCCGGCCACGCCGTCTTGTTCTGGCGAGAAGCGCTGCCCACGTCCGAGTAGCCGCCGGGCCAGTTCGCCGCGTCCCGGTATGACGCGGACCAGAATTTCATCCCGGCCTTCGACCGGGGACCAATCGAGCCGCCAGCCTGGCTGAATTCCAAACTTTCGGCTGACTTCATCCGGGATGGGGATCATGTTGGTCTGGGTGACGGTCGTTATCATGGTTAAGCACCTTGGGCTGTGTTGTAGCTGCCGATGGACTTTAGCAATTAGTCGCTAAAGCTGAAACCCCGGTTATTTGGGGCGGAGCTTTGGGTTGGGCGGGATGCGGCGGCGTTTCAGCCAGTGGGAGGCGGTGGGGCGTGAGGCGCATCAAGAGCGAACGAGTTGGTTGCTTTGTTAGGGCATTTACAGCCCTTTGCCGTCTTATCAGGTTTGCAAACCCATCGCCATGTTTGCATAATCATCATCCATTCTTGATTAAGACACAGCATTCCCCTTTTATCCTTTTCGCGAAAATTAAGGTGTAAATAATTTATGGATTATTATGATCTCGATGCTTTTAAGTCAGCATTAGAAGCAATTGAAAGTTTTTTCATAGAGTTTGCAGCTAAAGAAGCTGAAATTCTGACTTATGGAATGAAACGTGTGTCAACTTGGCAAAGTTATATGAATGCCGCTAGCTTGCTTCCTATTTTTGAGTCAAAAATTTATGAATT
>NZ_JBTEKS010000110.1:0-12017 GCF_054333355.1 Methylomagnum sp.
GGATAAATTCCCCAAACGCCCGGCTGCCATCGCCCGTGACGATGGTCTTCTCCACCTTCAAGGTTTCGGCGTTGACCACCGACACCGTGTTGTTGAACCAGTTGGCGACGTAGACGTGCCGGTCGTCCGGGTGGCTGGCGATGCCTTCCGGGTATTCGCCGACCTGGACCGTGCCGATGGTTTCCAGCGTGCCGGTGTCGATCACGGAAAGCGTGTTGTCGTACTGATTGGTGACGAACAGCTTCGTGCCGTTCAGGGCGGGCGCCAGGGCGTAGGGCCGCTCGCCCACCTTGATGTTCTTCACGAAGTGCAAGGTGTCGGTCTCCACCACGGACACGTCGTTGCTTTCCACATTGGCCGTGTAGAGCCGCTTGGCCTGCGCGTCCAGCGCCAGGCCGAAGGGATGTCGGCCCACCGGCACGGTTTTCTCGACTTCCAGCGTCTCGCCGTCGATGGCCGACACCGTGTTGTCCTCGCGGTTGGCGACGTACAGCTTGGCCCCGTCCGGGCTGAGGATGACGCCCGCCGGGTAATGCCCCACCGGAATCCGCTTGACCACCCGCTTTTCCGCCAGATCGAACACCGAAATGTAATGGCCGTAGAAGTCGGCGATGTAGGCCCGTGCGCCGTGGGCGTCGATGGCGAGGCCGAGCGGGCCTTGTCCCACCGGCACGGTGGCGATGGTTGCCAGGCGGTGGCCGTCCAAAAGGGTAACGTCCTTGCTGCCGGGGTTGGTGACCACGACTTTCGAGCCATCCCGGCTGGCCGCGACGCCGGCGGGTTCGGTGCCGACCGGGAGGGTTTTGACCACCGCGCCGCTCGCCGTGTCGATGACCGAGACGTTGTTGTCCCGCTGGTTGGTGATGAAGGCGAACGGCTCCGCGTTGGCCGAGCCGCTGCCCAATAAAAAGAAAACGGTGGCCGAGGCCACCGCTTCCCGTTTCAATCCGCGTATATCGAGGCGAAACATGATGATCGGTCAGTGCTTTTCGGCGACCGCCTTGAGGTTCGCCAGCGAGTCCTTGACGACCTTTTCCACGGCGGCCTTGGCGGCGGCCTCGTTCTGGCCTTCCGGCGGGTTGTTGTTCAGGAACCAGCGGTAGAACGCGGCGTTCCATTCCACCTTGGTGCCCGCCCCGGCAGGTTCAACCTTGATGGTGGAGGAGTAATTGTTGACCGGGAACACCGCCGGGTCGGTGGGGTCTTCGACCTTGTACTGGAGCACCTTCTTTTCGGCGTCCAAATTCTTCAACTCTTCCTTGAGGGTGCCGCCGCCCTTTAGTTTCAGGTCACGGATGGCGCCTTTCTCGGTGCCGCCTTGGGTGGTGGTGCTTTCCACGACGGGCATCCACTTTTCAGGATGGGCGTAGTTACCCACCAGCGCCCACACGGCTTCCGGTGCCGCGCTAATTTCGACCGACTCGCTGACTTTTTCGCGGGTGGGGCCGTGGGCATCGGCCAGACCGGCCCAAAGCAGGGTCGTAGCGGCGGCGGTAATCAGCAGTTTTCTCATATTATTTCCTCCCAAAAGTTAGGTCACGCAAAGGGCGCAAGTATAAGGCAAAACCCTTTTTCGGCGTTATGGGGCTATTTCCCGAAGATATTCCCACAGGCTGGCAACGATTTCCCGCTGCCGGTTCGTGGGATTCGGACGCGCCTCCAATTCCCGCAAGGTCGCTTCGTAATCGGCGCGAACGATGCTGCCGCCGCCGCCCGGCTCGTTGATTCGTCTGAGCCGGAACGCCTCCCAGCGTGCCATTTCGTCGGCGCTCAGCGTCTCGGGATAATTGCGGGCGCGGTAGCGGAACAGCATTTCCGGCAAGCGGGGGTCTTCAAACGGTGGCCTTGCCTGGCTTAACTCCGCAGGACTCAGGGTATGTAGCCGGTTCATCAAGGTCCGGTCCCGGTCGCTGAAAAAACCGCCGTCGTAGAGCATCGTGTCGGGGTCGGGTTCGCCCTCGCTGGGTGGCGCGGTGTCCAGGATGGCGCGGATTTTTTTGGCGAGGTCGGGCGCGTGCTTCAAGGCGTCGAGGTGCTTTTCGCAGCGTCCAAGGTCCAGCCCAAGTCGTTCGACATCTTGGGGCCGCAAGACTGTCATCGGGGCGAGGACGGGGCATTTGTTGAGATGCACGGTCTTGAGGTTCAGTCGCTCCGCGCCCGCCGGGAGTTTCGCCACCGGGGTGAACACCCGCTCCCGCAGGGTGTCCGGGTCGAGGCTGAGCAGGGCGGTGGGATCGTCGGACAGATCATACGTCACCACGCCGTTGGGATTGCGCGGATGCCAGGCCAGCGCCACCACGACGGCGATGCTGTGCTTCTCGCTGGAAAATTTTTCCGAGGCGTGAACCACCGGCTGCATCGTGCCCAGCCCGAGCAGGTCCGCCGCCTGCCGTTTGCCGCGATTTTCCAGTAGGAACCGGAACAGCTTCGGCTGCTTATCCCGCAGCAAGCGGGCCATG
Source organism: Methylomagnum sp. (assembly GCF_054333355.1). Classification (NCBI taxonomy): domain Bacteria; kingdom Pseudomonadati; phylum Pseudomonadota; class Gammaproteobacteria; order Methylococcales; family Methylococcaceae; genus Methylomagnum; species Methylomagnum sp. Next base: position 2,460 of record NZ_JBTEKS010000110.1, read on the forward strand.
GCGATGGTGGCCCGGACATCGGCCACCGCGTCGTGGGCACCGATGTGGTCAATGCCGTTGGCGGCGGTCAGCAGCTCCAGCCTCATGCTGAGCCGCCCGGTGTCGTCCCTGGGCCATTCGATGCCGTCCGGGCGCAAGGCGCGGGCCAGCCGCAATGGGTCGATCAAGTCCCAGCGGGAATTGCCGTTGCGCCACTCACGGGCGTAGGGGTCGAAGAAGTTCCGGTATAAGGCATAGCGTGTGACCTCGTCGTCGAAGCGCACGCTGTTATAGCCCGCCACACAGGTGCCCGGCACCGAGAATTCGTCGTGGATGGCGGCGATGAACTGGGCTTCCGGGACGCCTTCCCGCAAAGCTTGTTGAGGTGTGATGCCGGTGATGAGGCAGGCTTCTGGCACGGGCAGGAAATCCGGGGCGGGCTTACAAAACAGGGAAAGCGGCTCGCCGACGGGGTTCAGGTCGGCGTCGGTGCGAATCCCGGCGAATTGGGCGGGCCGGTCCCGACGCGGATCGGCCCCGAAGGTTTCGTAGTCGTACCAGTAGAAGGACTCTTGGCTAGACATGGGGGTGGTTCATCGTGCGTGCAGGGCGGGTTATCGCCCTTCGGTTGACCGCTCAAAACGAAGCCGTTCAGCCTTCGACATCCCGGCATGAACGGCTTTGTTTTTCGGTGGGTTAGGCGCGGTGTCGGACTGAAGTCCGACCTACACAATGCGCCGTAGGCCGGGCTTTAGCCCGGCACACTTACCAGACTTTCAGCAACGCCTTGAGGATGTCCACCCGGCTGATGACGCCAACGAGGTGGCCTTCTTCCACCACGGGGAACTGGCGGAGACCCGTCTTGGTGAACATATCCGCCACCTCGGCGATGCTGGTCTCGCCGTCCACGGCCTGGAAGTCGGTGGTCATGAATTCGGCGATTTTGCCGGGCATTTCCTCGTGGTACGCCGCCGCGAGGGTAATTTTCATGCACTCCACCTCGGAGAACAGTCCGACCAGTTTCCCCTTGGCGTCCACTACCGGGGCGCCGGTGATTTTGTGGCTAATCAACTCCCGGATGGCGGCGAAAACATCCGTCTCCGGTGAAAAAACCGCCGGCTTGGCGGTCATGTGCTCACGCACGGTCAGATTGGCAAGCATAAGTCCTCCTGTTGTTCGTCGTTATTGCTGACTATTCCGAACCAAGCCGCCCATTAACGGAAGCGACTGGTTCGGACCAAACCTTACTGGTTTTGCGCCGCCATGGCTTCCAGCTTGCGGCGCTTCTCGCATTTTTGCGTGCAGATGCACTCGCCGCCATTGTTGACGCCGCCGCAGGTGCCCTTGATGGCGTCGCGGCCAAAGATGACGCCCACCGACATCAGGGTGATGACGACGGCGATGATGGCGAAGGTAATTAGGAAAAGGGTCATGGCTGGGCCTCCTTGATGCTCTGTAGTATTCAGGGCGCGAATCCCGCCGAAGCGCGAGCCGCGTGGGTGGGGAGGAAATTTACTCCTTTCCGCAAAAAATAAAAGCGGAGGGTGCCGAAACACCCGCCGCTTCTTTAAGTTGGGTAGGTCGGGTTTAAACCCGACCCACCAAAACATCAGCCGCCGAAATCGTCCAGCATGATGTTCTCGCGATCCACGCCGATGTCGAGCAACATCTTGATGACCGCCGCGTTCATCATGGGCGGGCCGCACATGTAGAACTCGCAGTCTTCCGGTGCCGGATGGTTCTTGAGGTAGTTCTCAAACAGGATGTTGTGGATGAAGCCCTTGTAGCCCGTCCAGTTATCCTCCGGCTTCGGCTCGGACAAGCCGATGTGCCAGGTGAAGTTCGAGTTCTCGGCCTGCAAGGTGTTGAAATCGTCCACGTAGAACATTTCCCGCAAGCTGCGCGCCCCGTACCAGAAGGTGATCTTGCGGTTGGTCTTGATGCGGCGCAACTGGTCGAAGATGTGCGAACGCATCGGCGCCATACCCGCGCCACCACCGACGAACACCATTTCCTTGTCGGTCTCGCGGGCGAAGAACTCGCCGAACGGACCCGAGATCGTCACCGGGTCGCCCGGCTTCAGGTTGAAGATGTAGGACGACATGATGCCCGGCGGAATCTCATCGCGGCCCGGCGGCGGGGTGGCGATACGGACGTTGAGCATGATGATGTCGCTCTCTTCCGGGTAGTTCGCCATGGAGTAGGCGCGGATGGCCGGTTCCTTGACCACGGCCTTGTAGCGCCAAATGTTGAACTTGTCCCAATCCTCGTGGAAGCGTTCTTCCACGGCGAAATCGCGGAAGTTGGCTTCATAGGGCGGACATTCGATCTGGATATAGCCACCGGCCTTGAAGTCGACGGTCTCGCCCTTCGGCAGTTCCAGCACCAATTCCTTGATGAAGGTCGCCACGTTGTTGTTCGAGCGCACCGTGGTCTGCCACTTCTTGACGCCGAACACTTCATCATGCACATGAATCTTCATGTTCTGCTTGACGGTGACTTGGCAAGCCAGCCGGTCGCCGTCCTTCGCTTCGCGCTTGGTGATGTGCGACAGCTCGGTCGGCAGGATATCACCGCCGCCTTCATGCACTTTCACTTTGCACTGACCGCAAGTGCCGCCGCCGCCGCACGCGGAGGAGACGAACAGGTTGGCGTCGGCGAGTCCGGTCAACAGCTTAGCGCCGATGGGCACATGGATGGTCTTCTCATCGTTGATGAGGACGTCCACGTTGCCCGAGGCCACCAGCTTCGACTTGGCGCCCAGAATGACGAACACTAGGGCGATCACGATGGCCGTGAAAAACAATACACCTAAGATAATTTCCAACATCGTTTATGCCCTTCCTTACAACTGGATGCCCGAGAAGGCCATGAAGCCCAGGGCCATCAGTCCGGCGGTGATGAAGGTGACGCCCAGGCCACGCAGACCCGGCGGCACGTCGCTGTATTTCAGCTTCTCGCGCACGCCAGCCATCAGGACGATAGCGAGCGCCCAGCCGAAGCCGGAACCCACGCCATAGACCACGCTTTCCTTGAAGTTGTAGTCGCGCTCGATCATGAACAAGGAACCCGCCAGGATGGCGCAGTTCACGGTGATGAGCGGCAGGAAGATACCCAGCGCGTTGTAGAGCGCCGGGAAGAACTTATCCAACACCATTTCAAGGATTTGCACGATGGCCGCGATGACGCCGATACAGGCCATCAGGGCGATGAAGCTGAGGTCGACGCCTTCGATGCCGGCCCAGGTCAGGGCGTTCTCTTTCAGCAGATAACCGTAGATCAGGTTATTGGCCGGGACCGTCAGGGTTTGCACGATGACCACGGCGATGCCGAGGCCGATGGCGGTTTCGATCTTCTTGGAGACAGCGATGAACGTGCACATCCCCAGGAAGAAGGACAGCGCCATGTTCTCGATGAACACCGATTTGATGAACAGATTGATATAGGCTTCCATCTTAGTGGGCCTCCCCGTGAACGATGCCGTGGGCGGGTTGGATGGCGAAATCGGCCTTTTCGACCTGCTTCGGCTTCCAAGCACGCACGGCCCAGATAATCAGGCCGATCAGGAAGAACGCGCTCGGCGGCAGCAGCAGCAGGCCGTTCGGGACGTACCAGCCACCATCTTTCGCCAGCATCAGCACGTCGATCCCCAGCAGCTTGCCGGAACCGAACAGTTCGCGAACCACGGCGACGGAGACCAAAATCAGGCTGTAGCCCAAGCCGTTGCCGATGCCGTCCAGGAAGCTTTCCCAGGGCGGGTTCTTCATGGCATAGGCTTCGGCGCGGCCCATCACGATGCAGTTGGTGATGATGAGTCCGACGAAGACGGAAAGCTGCTTGCTGATTTCATAGGCGAAGGCTTTCAAGAGCTGATCCACCACGATCACCAGCGAGGCGATGATGACCATCTGCGCGATGATGCGGATGCTGCTCGGGACGTGGTTGCGGATGAAGGCGATACCGGCGCTGGAGCAGGCCGTGACCGCAGTCAGCGCCAAGCTCATGATGAGCGCCGTGGACAATTGCGACGTGACCGCCAGCGCGGAACAAATGCCCAACACCTGCAAGGTGATGGGGTTGTTGTCCACCAACGGTTCGACAAGAACTTTCTTGTGTTCTGCGTTAATGCTCATGGGGTTATCCTCTTGCGGTTCTAAGCTTGGCGAGATAAATGCCGTAGCCTTCCCGGCCCATCCAGTATTGGACTAGGTTGCTCACGCCCCGGCTGGTGAGGGTGGCACCGGCCAGCGCGTCCACCTGGAACTCCGAACCGGGCTTGCCGGGTTCCACCGAGCCTTTCACCAGACCCAAGGCCACTTCGCCGATTTCGACAGCCTGACCCTTTTCGGTCAGGTTGCTTTCGTGGATTTCCTTGCCGGTGAAGTTGTAGACCTTCTTGCCTTTCCACAAGGCTTTCCATTTCGGATTGACCACTTCGCCGCCGAGTCCGGGGGTTTCCGCTTGGTCGTACAGGTTCATGCCGACCACGGTTTGAGCATCGGCTTCCAGCGCGATGAAGCCGAACATGGTGGACCACAACCCGTAGCCGTTGACCGGCAGGATGATGGACTTAAGCGCGCCGCCTTCCTTCACCAGATAAATCTTGGCGTACTTGGGCTTGCGCTTGATGCTGGCGACATCCTTTTCCGGCGGAATGGCGTCGCTCATCCCCAAATCCTTGGCGGCCTTCCATTGGTCGTAGGTTTTGGCGTCCACCGAGTCGATGTAGTCGCCGGTGGCGAGATCGACCACCTTGGTTTCGATGTTGTTGAACACCGTGTCCACGTCGGTGCCCGGCTGCAAGAGGCCCGCGACTTCCAGGATGTTGACCTTTTCGTCCCGCGATTTGTTGATTTCCTGCAAGGGCTTGAGGGCCACGGCGGAACCGGCCACCACGACGGCGCCCGCGAGGCACAGCCACAGGGCCACCATCACGGTCTTCTTGAAGCTGTCGTTGGGCAGGTCGAGGATCGGCTGCGCGTAGCGCTGGGCCAGTTCGATATAGCTCGCCACCTTGTCCTTGAGACCGGGGGCGGCTGGAGTGCTGGTATTGGCTGAATTAGGCATGACGTCTAACCCTTCTGCTGATGTTGGCTTTGATGACGGCGTAGTCGATCAGCGGGGCGAAAATGTTCGAGAACAGAATCGCCAGCATGATGCCCTCGGGGAAGGCCGGGTTCACGACGCGGATCAGGATGGTCATGAAACCGATCAAGGCACCGAAGATCCAGCGGCCCGTGTTGGTGTGCGCCGCGCTGACCGGATCGGTGGCCATGTAGACCGTACCGAAGGCGAAGCCGCCCAAAGTCAGATGCCAGTACCAAGGCATGGCGAACATGGCGTTGGAATCGCTGCCGATGACGTTGAATAGGGTGGAAGTGGCGATCATGCCAACCAGCACGCCCGCGATGACCCGCCAGTTGGCGATGCGGGTGTAGATCAGGAACGCCGCGCCGATCATGCAGGCCAGGGTGGAGGTTTCACCCATGGAGCCTTGCTCGAAACCGAAGAAGGTGCCCCACCAGGAAATGCCAGCGGCTTGAATCGCCGCCACACCGCCCAAAGCCGCATGGCCCAGCGCGGTCGCGCCGCTGAAGCCGTCCACGGCGGTCCACACCGCGTCACCCGACATGGAAGCCGGATAGGCGAAGTACAGGAAGGCACGGCCAGTCAATGCCGGGTTCAGGAAGTTCTTGCCGGTGCCCCCGAAGATTTCCTTGCCGATGACCACACCGAAGGAGATACCCAGAGCCACCTGCCACAAGGGGATGTCCGGCGGCAGGGTCAGGGCGAACAGGATGGAGGAGACGAAGAAGCCTTCGTTCACGTCATGCTTGCGGACCACGGCGAACAAGACCTCCCAGATGCCGCCCGCCACCAGGGTGACGATATAGACTGGCAGGAAATACAGGGCGCCATGAACCAGATCGGAAATGGGATTGTTCGGGTTGAAGCCGAAGACGTTCTGAATGACGCCTCGCCAATTAGGAACCTCAGTCAGCCCGAGCGCCTGCATGGCCGCATTGGCCTGATAGCCCGTGTTGAACAGCGCCATCAACATGCAGGGCAGCGCGGCGATCCACACGTAGGTCATCACGCGCTTCAAGTCCACCGCATCGCGGACGTGGGCCGAGCCGTGGGTGACATCGGGGGGGCTATAGAGAAAGGTATCCACCATCTCGTAGACGGGGAACAGCTTCTCGAACTTCCCGCCCTTGGCGAAGTGCGGGTGTAGCTTGTCTAAGAATTGTCTGGTAGCGGACATTAGCCTTCCTTCTCGATTTGGGTGAGAGACTGTCTGAGCACCGGACCGAAGTCGTGCTTGCCCGGATCAACGAAGGTGCATAGCGCCAAATCCTCCTCGTCCAGTTCCAAGGCACCCAGGGATTGGGCCATGTCGGTATCGCCCACCACCAGGTAACGCAGCAACTGAGTCGGCAGGATGTCCATCGGCACCACCTCCTCGTACACGCCCACCGGCACGATGGCGCGGGGGCTGCCATACTTGGTCGAGGTGAATGCGAACTTGCGGCCCCGCTCTTTCGGGAGGCTCGACAGCAGCACATTCAGGAACGAGAACTTCTCGCGGGACGGGATGATCCAGCCCATGAATTCCCGCTCCCGGCCTTCTTCGATGAGAGTGACCTGATTGTGGTAGCGCCCGAGATAATCGGCCCAGTCCTCGGCCTTGCGCCCGTGCAGCACCGAACCGGAAATCACCCGCAGCTCCTTGTCGCCAGCGGCGTTGGCCGACCCGGCGTCGCCGAACAACTCGGTCCGCAGGCGGCGAATGCCTTCCGCGGTCTCATCCCTGACCAAGTCGCTCAGGCACGCACCCACGCGGGTTCGCACCAAGCGGGGTCGCACCGCCAAGGTGCCCGCTAGGGACACCACGCGCTCGACATTCAAGCGGCCCGTGGTGAACAGGCTACCGATGGCGATGACGCTCTGATAATCCAGGTGCCAAACGGTCTTGCTGGGACCGACCGGGTCGAGGTGGTGGATATGGGTGCCGACCAGTCCGGCGGGGTGGGGTCCGTCGAATTCGGCCACTTGGACCTTGTTGACATCGCCGGCGGTGAAGGCCTGGCCCGGCGCTTTGCATAGATAGACCTTGCCTTCGGTCAGCTTGGCGATGATGGTCAAGCCGTTTTTGAAATCCTGCGCCCGTTCCGCGATGACGACTTCGGGATTCGCCGCCAGCGGATTGGTGTCGATGGCGGTGACGAAGATGGAGCGGGGCGTGGCGGCGGGATCGGGCACCTTGCTGTAAGGGCGAGTGCGGAGGGAAGTCCACAATCCCGAGGCGAGCAGGTTGTCCTTGACTTGCTCAACGGTCAGGTTGGCTAGCTCGGACTCGGCATAAGAAGCGAATTCAACGCTGTCGTCGCCATCCAGTTCGACGATGACCGATTGCAGGACTCGCTTCGCGCCACGGTTGATGGCCTTGACCACACCGCTGCCAGGGGAGGTATAAATCACACTGGGGTATTGCTTGTCGGAAAACAGCGCGTCGCCCAGTTTGACCCGGTCTCCTTCCGCGACGCGCAGGGTCGGCTTCAAGCCAACATAATCCGGCCCGAGCAAGGCCACCGATTTCACAGCGCCGGCGTCGCCGTGAATGGCCTGCTCAGGCTCTCCCGTAATGGGGAGATTCAACCCCTTCTTTGTTTTGATTAGCATAAGTAACGCCTATGGATCGCACAAAATAACGGCCAAACCATCCCCTGTTCGCACGCCCATTGGGTTGGTTCAACGAAGGTCGTGGCGGGGGGGATGTAGAGATTTTGAATGGTTCCGGGCACACCAACGGAACGCAGTGATTTTTCCCAACGCGGCACAAAATTCGTAAATATTGCGCAACGACAGGCTCACTCAGCGCGGCCCTAAAACTACGTAAACCAGTCAGTAATTAGAACACAAAAGACTATACGCCTCAACGAAGCGAGTCTTTGAGTTTGAAGGGAAAACAGCGCATTTCCTGGCGAGGAAGGACGGCGGCGGAGACCAAAACGACGGGCAAAAAAAGCGGGCTTCGGCAACGCCTCAGCCCGCAACACCATCCCAGAGGATTAAAAACACACTTCGGTCAGCCCGATCCCTAACAGCCCCCCGGCGGACCCCGTTGAAAACGCTGTTAAACAATGTTTTCAACCTTGGGTGTAAGAATACCGAAAGCAGCTAGGCGCGATTTGATTCAAATCAAGCTTTCACATGGTTTAAGCCGAATTTGATGAACTTCAAGGATTGGCAATGACGCAGCCCCAACTCGCCTTGCCGACAGCCTATCCATGGATACTTCCCGCCTATCATTGTGGCCCCGCCACGCTGAAATAAAAGGCTTTAAAAAAGATTTCCAAAACTATTCATTAATAACCAATTCCCGATTAAAGAAACCCGGCATGGATCAAATTTAGGTCGGACATTCAATCATCCGATCAATCACGCCAATCCTGACGACAAATCTCATCCACCGCGAACTCTCCATCCATATCAACCTTCCGTACGCCATCCCATTCATTTTCGGCCAGCGGTTCCCGCCGTGCCGTTTGATACTCAAGCACAGACAAATCAGCCTCTGAGGGATCGTTTCCGGCGGCGGCGCGGGCCAGAATCCGTTGCCTCAAAACATCGTCCGACGCACGGCAATCAAGAATCAGGAAATCCGCCCCGCACCGTTCGGCCAGCCGCCGCTGTTCGTTACGGTGATCGCGCTTGATGAATGTGGCGTCCACGATCACCGAATATCCGGCCTTGAGGAGGGCCTCCGCGAGTTCAACGAGACGGCGGTAGGTTTTTTCGGTCATGTCCGCGCCGTAAATCCCGTCGGCTTCCGTCGAGTGGCTGCGTGCCCCCGCCGCGAATCCGGCTAGGCGCTTGCGTTCCACATCGGAGCGCAAGTGAATGGCGGGTAGATATTCGGCAAGCCGGGCCGAAAGACGGGACTTTCCGCTACCGGACAATCCATGGGCAATAAACAGGCGGGGTTTCTTAGGCTGGATGAGATTAAAGCCATAATCGACATAAGCATGATAGCGGGCCAGTAACTCCACCATTTGATTGGCTTCATCCATCTGTATTCGAGAAAGCCAAGCGATTTTGGCCCGTACCATGGCCCGGTATAGCCGGTAATAATCGAAAAGCGCCATGCCTTCATAGTCGCCAGTCATTGCCAAGTAATGGTTAAGTAATCGCCAAGCCAGGCCAACGGCACCATTAACCTCCAAGTCCATCACCAGGAAAGCCAACTCATTCAATATGTCTATCCAACGCAAATCCTCGTTGAACTCAATGCCGTCGAATAGGGTGGGACGCCCGCCAGTTAAAACGATATTGCCAAGATGAAGGTCGCCGTGGCATTCACGGATATATCCCCCGCTTTTGCGCCGCTGCAAAAGGGATTCAAGGCGGGCGTATTCGGCGTTCGTCCAAGCGCACAAGCCGTCAAGCCGGGCGCGGTCGGCGGGGTCGTCCAAATGTGGCCGGACGGTGGTGAAGTTGAATTCGACGGCTTGGCGCTGATGATCCGGCAGGCCGTGACCGTCCTCGGGCGTGGCGCGGGCGATGCTGGCGTGGAAG
>NZ_JBTEKS010000111.1:0-11887 GCF_054333355.1 Methylomagnum sp.
CCCTATCAAGGAGGCGATAATACGGTCATCGGTGATAGTGTTGAACTTTTCGTAGATCATTGGCTGAAGTGGTTTCTATGGCCGGACGATGGCTAATCAATTTAGCTAAAATACCATTTTATGGCATTGGGTACATATCTACTAAATAACGCATAATAAACCTCCTAACTTAAAACCAGCCGTCGGCTTCAATCAAGTCGATAAGTTCTTTTACCTTCACCGTAACTTCCTAAGTTTGCTCGTTTTCCCTCGCCGCCTGGGAATGCAGTATGGTAGGCTGGGTTGAGGCACGAAACCCAGCGCAACACGCGAATAAGCTGGGTTTCCGCAAAGCTCCAACCCAGCCTACGGCCCTTCTTTGGTTTCTTCCAATGCCGCTATAACCTGTTCGTGGGTTACGGTTGGGAAATCATCCAGGAAATCCGCTAGCGGGTGCCCTGCTTCCAGATAATCCATCAAGGTTTGGAATGGAACGCGGGTGCCCAGGAAGACCGGGGTTCCGCCCATGATTTCGGGATCGCTGTGGATGGTGGAATGATGATTCATGTTTCACCTCGGGAATTAGGTTTTTGCTCGTTCCCACGCGCCGCGTGGGAATGCCGTTTCAGCGCGCCGCGCTGTGGGTGGTATCTCGGCCCGCAGCGCGGGTGGAATGCATTCCCACGGTGCCCGTGGGAATGAGCTAACCATAATGCGCTCGTCTATGACAATTCGGGCAAAGTGCGATGGCATTCTCAACAGTATCCTCACCATTATCGGAAAGTGGTTTTTGGTGATGAACTTCAAGATATGGGCTACCGTCCGATTTCCGATTAAACGGAGCAGGTTGCTTGCACTGTTCACAATATCCTTTTGCGCGTATTAATACTTCAGCAACCACATCTGGATTCCGATTGAACACAGTAGCGACAACGCTTAATTTTTCTGGAATCCGAGAGGCATTTTTCAGTCGTTTTTGGCGGGTTGCTGATGTGTCCATCAAGGACTTTTTTACTGCTTCCTCAAGCTTGGCATTTGTTGAGGATAAGAGTTCTTTTTCAGTAGCTTCAACAGATACCCATCCAAGAGTTTCTAAAGCCTTTGCAACATTCGGAAGCATCTCCCAAATAAAACCTTGGCGCGTGTTATGCCCAATTGACCAAATAGACCACCAGCGCGATGAGCCATCATCCCTTTTATCTGCTGCATAGCCGGTTACATCGCAGAATAAATGGCCGAGTCCCCCATATTGCCTGTTTACAATTGGATAGCCACCTTGTATTGAGGCTAGTTCGGCAAGTTGGGTCGCATAAGCTGTCCGGTTAGGCGCATGATATTGAGCAATCAACAGTTTTCGCTGTATTTCATTTATCTGAGGCGCGATTTTTTCGAGACCGCTTACATAGTTTTCGACTGATAAATTCTGGCTCCACCGATATATCTTTTCCACGGTAGCTTACCCCTAAGCTATCAACAGTTAAACCACCCCAATATTCACTCCTCCAAATAAGTATACCCCCCCAACCCCGCCATCAACTCACTCTCAAACAACTTCCGCCTCTCCGCCGGTAACTCCGCCTCCAGCAATTTCTTATGATAAGCCCGCTTCAACTCCTCCGGGTCGATATGCACATACCGCAATAACTCATCCGCCCCATCGCCGCGCATCAAATCCACCAGCCGGAAACCGCCCTCGCCATCCAGCGCCACATTCACCGAATGGGTATCGCCAAACAGATTGTGCATATCCCCCAGAATCTCCTGATACGCCCCCACCAGGAAAATCCCAATCAAATACGGCTCGCCCGCCCGCCGCTCGTGCAAAGGTAACGTCGCCTCCAAACTCTGCCGGTCGATATAAGTATCAATCTGCCCATCGGAATCACAGGTCAAATCCTGAATCACGGCGCGGCGGGTCGGCTCCTCGTCCAGCCGTTGCAGCGGCATCACCGGAAAAATCTGGTCGATGGCCCAAGCGTCCGGCATGGACTGGAACAGCGAAAAATTGCAGAACACCTTGTCCGCCAGCCGGGTATTCAACTCGTCCAGCACCTCCCGATGCGCCCGCAAACGCACATCCAAACGGCGGCGCACCGCGTGGCACAGCGCCGCGTTGAGGCGCTCGGCCTCGGCCAGTTCGGCCAGGCTCAGCTTGCCCTGCACATACATGGCGCGGGCGTCGGCCAGATCGAATTGGGCGTCGTGGTAAATGCCCAGCGGCGAATCATTGGGCAGGCAGCGCAGACACTCGGCCAAGTCTTGCAGCGGCTTGGCGGCGGATTCCAACGGCGGGGCGGCGTCCTCGGCCACGGTTTCCACGTCGATGATGTTGGTGATCAGCACCGCGTGATGGGCGCTCATGGCGCGGCCCGATTCGGTCACGAGGTTCGGCTCGGGTAGGCCGTATTCCGCGCACATTTCCGAGAAGGCCCGCACGATGCTGTCGGCGTACTCGTCCATGCTGTAATTGATCGAGCAATCGCTGGTGGAGCGGGTGCCCTCGTAATCCACGCCCAGCCCGCCGCCCACGTCGGCCACCTGGATCGCCGCGCCCAACTTGTGGAGTTCGGCGTAATAGCGGCCCGCCTCGCGCAGGGCGGTTTTGATGTCGCCGATGTTGGCGATTTGCGAGCCCATGTGGAAGTGCATCAGCTTGAGCCAATCCTTGTGGCCCAACGCTTCCAAACGGCTGACCAGCTTGAGGATTTCCCCGGCGTGGAGGCCAAACTTGGATTTCTCGCCGCCGCTGTTCTGCCACTTGCCCGCGCCGATGCTGGCGAGCCGCACCCGCACGCCCAGTTGCGGTTCTAGCCCTAACGCGGCGGATTCGGACAGCACCAAATCCAGTTCCGACAGCTTCTCGATGACGATGAACACGTTCAAGCCGAGGCTGCGGCCAATCAGCGCCAGCCGGATGTAGGAGCGGTCCTTATAGCCATTGCAGACGACCGTGCCGCCTTTGGACAAGGCCAGAATGGCGAGCAATTCCGACTTGCTGCCCGCTTCCAGGCCGATGCCGTGGCGGATCAGGCCTTCCACCACGCCGCGCTGCTGGTTCACCTTGATGGGATAGACCGGCGTGTAGGTGCCCGAGTAATTGTGTTCGGCGCGGGCCTGGTCGAAGGCGGTTTGCAGTTGCCGCACCCGGTCGCCGAGGATGTCGGTGAAGCGCACCAACACCGGCAACGACAAGCCTTCGCGGCGGATGGCGCGGGCGATTTCAAACAGATCGACCTCGCCTTGGGCGGGATTCCGGCTCGGGTGGGCGACGACGTGGCCTTGGCGGTTGATGCCGAAATAGCCCTCGCCCCAGTGGTCGATGGCGTAGGTTTCGCGGGCTTGTTGGAGATTCCAGGTCATGGTGTGCGGGCAATGAAGGATGTTAATAATATGTAGGTCAGGCTTTAGCCTGAGCCTGCTGTTTTTTGTCGGGCTGAAGCCCGACCTACAGGAGCGGCGTCTTGGCTTGCTTATACCCCGATTATGTGGAAAATCGCCCGACTTTGCTATTTGAGGACTCCCCATGGTTAATGATTCAGGCTGGTTCGCAGAGGTTTATCCCAAGCACGGCAGCGCGTTTTCTTTCAAGGTCATCGAGAAGCTGGCCGAGGAGCAGACGCCTTTCCAGCGCATCGAAATCTTCGAGACCGAATGGTTCGGCACGCTGATGGTCATCGACGGCTGCACCATGGTGTCGGATCGCGATAACTTTCTCTATCACGAGATGATGACCCATCCGGCCCTGTACACCCATCCGAACCCGGAGCGGGTGTGGGTCATCGGCGGCGGCGATTGCGGCAGTCTCAAGGAAGTCTTGAAGCACCCGGAAGTGAAGCAGGCGGTGCAGATCGAGATCGACGAGCGGGTGACGCGGCTGGCGGAAATTCATTTCCCCGACCTGTGTACTTCGAACAATGACCCGCGTGCCGAATTGCTGTTCATCGACGGCATTCAATGGGTGAAGGACGCGGCGGATAACAGCGTGGACCTCATCATCGTGGACAGCACCGACCCGGTGGGACCGGCAGAAGGTTTGTTTAATGAGGCGTTTTACCGGGAATGCTTCCGCTGCCTGGGGCCGAACGGGATTCTGGTGCAGCAGAGCGAATCGCCGCTGTTCCACGCCGAGTTAATCAGCGATATGCGGCAAACCATGCGGAAGGCGGGTTTTGTGGACGCCCGCACCTTGTTCTTCCCGCAGTGCATTTACCCGTCCGGCTGGTGGAGCGGCACCATGGTGGGCAAAGCGCCGCTGACGGGGTTCCGGGAAGCCGACGCCCGCGCCAAACCGTTCGCGACGGCTTACTATAATGCGGACATTCACCAGGCCGCGTTTGTGGCCCCGGAGTTTTTCCGGGCTTTGGTGGCGCAAGAAAACTAGACGCTAAGAGGAATAACGAAGATGGCCGAGAAAGAAGTGAACGAAGCGCTGTTCAATCTCCGCAATGAAATTGAGCAATTGGGCGACAGCAACCCGGAATTGAAATCCACCTTGGAAGGTTTGTTGGAGGATTTGGAGGACCGGCTGGAAGCGACCGAAGACGAGAACCATCTGCATCTTGTGGAAGATATGAAGGAGGCGGTTTCTCAGTTTGAGGTGGAGCATCCGACGATTACCGGGATTGTTAATGAATTGATGGTGGCTTTGGGGAATATGGGGATTTGAAGAAGTTTGTTGGTTCCCAAACGGGGGGTGGGAACTAACGATGATCTCGTAAACATAATCCTGCTTATGGTGAGTTTTTGCTTGCGATTTCATAAAGGGTCTTTTTCCTTCTGCCAATATTATAACTTTGGGTGCTGAAAGCCATGATTCTTCCATACAATCAACAACAAACGACTTCGCCAATTAAAGAGTCACTGGATACCTTAATAAATGGTACAGAAAATGGAGTTCTATTGGCCGAGTCTCGTTCCTTTTCAGATGAAAAGGAACGGTATGAGTGGAAAACTCCATTTGAAATTTATGATGAATATCATAAGTTTTTTACGAGTAAGGGCGCTGAAATCTCAGGCTATCTAGGTCAGCCTAGTTCTTGCTCTGATGAGAGCTATGTTTGGAAAATAGATAATAAGAAAATTTCCTTGTTTATTGATTGGGGAGACAGAGATCTCCCAATTTATGTTTATCTTCATGCGACTTGACTTGTTTTTAGGTTCTGCGCACGCTTTTCATTAGATAATAGGAGGGTTTTATGCAGATTAATCCTTATCGGCGACTTCCAGCCCCGTTTCCCGCACCAGAATCTATGACAGTTGCAAACGCAAGTACATGGTATCGAGCCATGATTCCATTTATTCCAGATGCTATTGGGAGTGAAGCAGACGAATTTAAAAGCTTTGTCGCAGCCTGGGGAATGAAAAGCAGGTTACGCTTGGCAGCGGCTTTAGCGCTGTACGACCAACGGCTGGTCGCCAGATTCTTTGAGGCATTTCCATTGCCATCCGTTGAGGAATATATAGAAAAAGCCCGAGCAAATACTGGCGGTGATTTTGGTTTAGATGAAATCCTGTCCTTGCTTTTAACATTCTCTGAGAAGGAAAAATATGCATTTCCAGGTACTGTTGGCGGCATAAAAGACCCTATTGGATTTGAATATTCTGACGGACAGAGCACTTATGTATTTACAGAGGATGGTTGGAAGCAAAAGTCTTATCAGGCAGGGCCGTAGCACGGGTGATGCGCTGAGGCACGAAGCGCATCACCCGTGCATGATTTCCCAGCTTACGAAGCAAACCCAATAAAGCTAGAAGCCAGAAATTTTCTTGGAGAATGCCATGACCATCGTTGAGCAACTAAAGCACGAAGCCGAATTACTCCCAGAGCCGCTAGCGCACGAAGTATTGGACTTCTTGATGTTTGTGCGGGAACGCCATAAAGCACAATGGAAGCCCGGCTTGTTTGAGCGGACGGCGGGAGCTTGGCAAGGCGAGCCACTCGAACGCGCCCCACAAGGCGAACCAGAACAGCGGTTGGAACTGGAATAATGTGGCTACCCGATACCAACGCTTGGATTCGGTATTTGAATCCACGACCATCCCCGGTCAAGGCCAATTTTCGGAATCGTCCAGCCGATAAGATATTTCTCTGCGATATTGTAAAGGCCGAATTATATTTCGGTGCCTACAAAAGTGCGCGTCGGGATGAAAATCTGGCGTTACTTGATGATCTGAGCAAAGAGTTTCTATCGCTCCCCTTCGATGGTAATGCGGCCCGCCATTTTGGCCGGATTCGCGCTGCGCTTGCTAAGGCAGGCACTCCGATTGGCCCTTATGATTTCCAGATTGCCGCCATTGCGTTAAACCATAATTTCACCGTTGTAACTCACAACGTCCATGAGTTTTCGAGAGTGCCTGGATTAATCATTGAAGACTGGGAAATTTAAGTTCCGATATATCTAACTATTTGCTTTGCTGTGTCCAAGCTTGGGAAGTCGCCCGAAGAGTTAGGAGGATTTAACAATGATTGACGACCCCATTGTCGAAGAGATTAGGGCTTGCCGACAGGCACACGCCGCCCGATTCAATTATGACGTGGCGGCTATTTTCGCGGATATGCTTGATAGGGAGAAAAAGTCTACTCGGCCTGTGGTGACTCGCCAGCCGCGTAGGATTCTCAAAGACCGCGAAACTGAGGCTCAGGAACAGCCAGCATAGTTCGATTCGGGAAGCCGGAGCTTCCAAGAGCCGCATTCCCAAGCAGGAGCTTGGGAACGAGCGATTAACCCAGTCAAATATCCCCCAAATACCCCACCCCACCCAACTGCCGCATCTGCCGCAAAATCCACCCCCGCCGCTTCTGCACATACGCCGACGGTTTATCCGCTTTCAATAACACCGGATTCGGCAACACCGCCGCCAATAAGGCCGCTTCCCCCGCGCTGATTTGTGAGGCCGGTTTCCCGAAAAACAACCGACTCGCTTCGGCAATCCCATAAACGCCTTTCCCGAACTGCGCGATATTCAGGTATATCTCCAGAATCCGCTGCTTCGGCCATAACAATTCCATCCATGCCGTAAAATAGGCTTCCAATATTTTTCGGACATAACTTCGTCCCGGATACAGAAACAAATTCTTGGCCGTCTGCTGAGAAATCGTGCTAGCGCCGTGTAACCGTTTGCCATTTTGGTTATGCTCGAAAGCTTGCTCGATGGCCCGCAGATCGAAACCCAAATGCTCGGCGAATAGTTGATCCTCCGCCGCAACCACCGCCAGTTTCGCGTGAGGCGGGATGTCATTCCAAGGTATCCATTGATAATGCACCTGGAAATCTTTATCGCCCTGCCATAAGGCTTCGGCTTGGGCGAGTATCATGAACATACTCGCCGGGGGCGGAAACCAGCGCAATAAGATCATGGGAATCAGGGTCGCCAGCAGGAATATAAACAGGATGCGGCGGAATATCCGGGCGAGGCCGGTTTGCATGGTGGGGTATCCGGGAGTTTTAGGGCGGGTAGGGTGATTTCCTGGAAATATACCTGAAAACCGATTGAAGTTGACTGATTCAGGCGTGGCCCGCAAAATACGCCGCTTTTTCGATTCGACTAATTGGCGTTCCATCGGTACATGAGCGAAGGTTTCCCCGCGAGCGACGTGGTCATTTCCATTAGGAACATCGTGTTCAGCCGAGGCGCCCGGAAAATCTTCGACGGCGTCAGCCTGGATATTCCTCGCGGCAAAATCACCGCCATCATGGGGCCGAGCGGCACCGGCAAAACCACCCTCCTCAAACTCATCGGCGGTCAGTTGCGGCCCGACAGCGGCACGGTCCAGGTGGATGGGCAGAATGTCCACCAACTCGGGCTGCGGCAACTCTACGAACTCCGCAAGCGCATGGGCATGTTGTTCCAGACCGGCGCCTTGCTCACCGACCTCACTGTGTACGAGAACGTCGCCTTTCCCCTGCGCGAACACACCAAGCTGCCCGAGTCGATGATTCGCACCCTGGTGTTGATGAAGCTGCAAGCGGTGGGCCTCAGGGGCGCACGGGATTTGATGCCGGCCCAATTGTCCGGCGGCATGGCCCGGCGGGTGGCGCTGGCGCGGGCGATTGCGCTCGACCCGCTGCTCATCATGTACGACGAGCCGTTCACCGGCCAAGACCCGATTTCTATGGGCGTCTTGGTCAAGCTGATCCACGATCTCAACGATGAGCTTGGGCTGACCAGCATCGTGGTGTCCCATGATGTGAAGGAAACCGCCGCCATCGCCGATTACATCTACCTCGTGTCCGAGGGCAAGGTGGTGGGGCAGGGGACGCCCGCTGAACTCGACCGCTCGGATTCGCCCTGGGTGGGGCAGTTCATGCACGGTCTGGCCGATGGACCCGTGCCGTTCCATTACCCCGCGCCTGATTATGCGGCGGACCTGCTCGCCGAGCCTGCCTGATTCGATTTCTTTATTTTTGGCCCAATCCCTTATGCTTGGTTTCTTGCAGCGACTCGGCCACACGACCCTGAAGGCGCTTCAAACGCTGGGCCGGGCGCATCTATTTATTCTTCACGTTCTGGCCGGTTTGCCGGATATTCTCTTGCGGCTGCGCTTGCTCGTCGCGCAAGTGTATTCGGTGGGCGTGCTGACCGTGCTGCTGGTGAGCGTGTCGGGCCTGTTCGTCGGGATGGTGCTGGGGCTGCAAGGCTTCAACGTCCTGTCGGATTTCGGCGCGGAGCAAACCCTGGGCGTGATGGTGGCGGCCTCGCTGGTCCGCGAACTCGGGCCGGTGGTCACGGCGCTGCTGTTCTCGGGCCGGGCCGGTTCCGCGCTGACCGCTGAAATCGGTTTGATGAAAGCCACCGAACAGCTTTCCGGCATGGAGATGATGGCGGTCGATCCCATCAAGCGGATCATCGCGCCGCGCTTTTTCGCGGGGCTGCTGTCCATGCCGCTGTTGGCCGCGTTGTTCACCGCGATTGGCGTCATGGGCGGTTATTTCGTCGGCGTGGGCCTGTTGGGCGTGGACCAGGGCGCGTTCTGGTCGCAGATGCAGGACAAGATAGATTTTTTCGATGACGTGGTGAACGGCTTTATCAAAAGCGTGGTGTTCGGCGCCATCGTGACCTGGATCGCGGTGTTCGAGGGCTACGATTCGATACCCACGGCGGAGGGCGTCAGCCGGGCCACCACCCGTTCCGTGGTGTACTCCGCTTTCGCGGTGCTGGGATCGGATTTCCTTCTGACCGCTTTGATGTTTGGAAAAAATTGATGCACGTATCTAAGACAACCGAAATCTGGGTCGGCCTGTTCGTCGCCATCGGCTTGGTCGCCGTGTTCTTCGTGGCGATGCAGGTCAGCAATCTGGGCGAGTTGCGCACCGCCAAGGACAGTTACAAAGTGACCGCCCGGTTTGAGAATGTCGGCGGTTTGAAGGTGCGGTCGCCGGTCTCGGTCGGCGGCGTCACGGTCGGGCGGGTCAGCGATATTTCCTTCGACAACCAGACCTATGAGGCCGTGGTGGAAATGCACATCGACCCGGCCTTCAACACCTTGCCGGTGGACACCAGCGCCAGCATACTCACCGCCGGATTGCTGGGCGAGCAATATGTCGGCCTGTCGCCGGGCGGCTCGGACGAGCATTTGAAGGACGGCGACGAACTGGAATTGACCCAGTCGGCCATCGTGCTGGAACAGGTCATCAGCCGGTTCCTGTTCAACAAGGCGGAAAGCGGCGGCTCGGACAAGGGCGGCAACGCTCCGGCGGCGGATTGACGGGCGCATGGCCGATTTTGAATTGACCGACCGGGGCGGCTGCGAGTTTGGACTCGCTGGGGAATTGACCTTCGCCACGGCCACCGCCGTTCTCAAGGCGACCACGCAATTATTTTCCGATGGCGCTAATCTCCGTTTCGATTTGGCGGACATCAGCCGGGCCGACAGCGCGGGCGTGGCGCTGCTGATCGAATGGCTGCGCTGGGCGGACCGGGCCGAGGGCACGGTGCGGTTTACCCATCTGCCCGATACCTTGCGGGCAATTATCCGGGTGAGTGGGGTTCAGGCGCTGCTGACGTTTGATGCCACGGGAACCAGTATTTAAATCTTGTAGGTTGGGCTTTAGCCCGACACTGAATCAAGCGGGGCGATGGGGTCAGGCTAAAGCCCGACCTACAATCTTCGTCATCCGCACACAACTCGATTAAACCAACGTTATATAGAGACAACCGATGGACAAACTCATAATCGGCGGCGGCAAACCCCTCAACGGCGAGTTGCGTATCTCCGGGGCGAAAAATGCCGCGCTGCCCATTCTGGCGGCCACCCTGCTGTCGGAAACCCCCGTCATCATCGGGAATGTTCCCCACCTCCACGACATCACCACCACCATGGAATTGCTTGGGCGCATGGGCGTCGATTTGATGGTGGACGAGAAGCTCAACATCGAGGTGGATTCCAGCGTCATCAAGAATTACTTCGCGCCCTACGAACTGGTCAAAACCATGCGGGCCTCCATCCTGGTGCTTGGCCCCTTAGTGGCGCGGTTCGGCAAGGCCGAAGTGTCGTTGCCCGGTGGCTGCGCCATCGGTAGCCGCCCAGTGAATATCCACTTGCAAGGCTTGGCGGCGATGGGCGCGGAGATCAGCGTCAGGAATGGTTACATCCACGCCAGCGCCACTCGTCTTAAAGGCTGCCGGCTGGTGCTGGACCAAGTGACCGTCACCGGCACGGAGAACCTCATGATGGCGGCGGCGCTGGCCGAGGGCACGACCGTCATTGAGAACGCCGCCCGCGAGCCGGAAGTGGTGGACCTCGCCAATTTCCTCAACGAGATGGGCGCGAAGATTCACGGCGCGGGCACCGACGTGATGGAAATCGAGGGCGTCGAAGGCTTGTCGGCCAATGGTTTGCACTACCGCATCCTGCCGGATCGGATCGAAACCGGCACCTACCTGGTGGCGGCGGCGATGACCGGCGGCCGGGTCAAACTCAAGAACACCCGCCCGGAATTGCTGGACGCGGTATTGGGCAAGCTGCGCGAGGCCGGGGCCAAGCTCACCTGCACCGAGGACACCATCGAACTCGATATGCAGGGCAACCGGCCCCATGCGGTGTCGGTGCGCACCGCGCCATACCCGGCGTTCCCCACCGACATGCAGGCCCAGTTCACGGCCATGAACACCATCGCCGAAGGCGTCGGCGTCATCACCGAGACCGTGTTCGAGAACCGCTTCATGCACGTCCAGGAAATGCAGCGGATGGGCGCGGACATCACGGTCGAGTCGAATACCGCCATCATTCGCGGTCGCCCCGGCCTGAACGCCGCGCCGGTGATGGCGACCGACCTGCGTGCTTCGGCCAGCTTGGTGCTGGCGGGCTTGGTGGCGGAAGGTCAAACGGTGGTGGACCGCATCTACCACATCGACCGGGGCTACGAATGCATCGAAGAAAAGCTGTCCCAGCTCGGCGCGGAAATCCGCCGGGTGCCCCACTAACGGCATCGAGGGAGAATCACCCATGCTGACCCTGGCGCTTCCGAAGGGACGCATTTATGACGAGGCCGTGGCGCTGCTGGGCCGCATCGGCATCGAACCCACCGTGGACCCCGGCAAAAGCCGCAAGCTGATCGTGCCCACCAACCGGGACGATTTCCAATTGCTGATTATCCGCGCCAGCGACGTGCCCACCTATGTGGAATACGGCGCGGCGGATCTGGGCGTGGCGGGCAAAGATGTGTTGGTGGAGTACGACGCCACCGGGCTGTACGAGCCGCTGGACTTGGGTATCGCCCGCTGCCGCTTGATGACCGCTGGCAAGCCGGGCATGACCATTCAGCGCGGCGGACGGCTGCGGGTCGCCACCAAGTACGAGAAGACCGCCCACCGTTATTTCGCCAGCCGGGGCATTCAGGCGGAAATCATCAAGCTGTATGGCTCCATGGAATTGGCCCCGCTGGTGGGCCTCGCCGACTGCATCGTC
>NZ_JBTEKS010000112.1:0-11696 GCF_054333355.1 Methylomagnum sp.
CCCTATCAAGGAGGCGATAATACGGTCATCGGTGATAGTGTTGAACTTTTCGTAGATCATTGGCTGAAGTGGTTTCTATGGCCGGACGATGGCTAATCAATTTAGCTAAAATACCATTTTATGGCATTGGGTACATATCTAATACCCTTGAGTGTCGCAATATCCGCCTGCAACTGCGTCACCGTCGCATTATTCGCCGAACTCCCCGCCGGTCCCTGCGCCCCCGCATCCCCCTTCGGTCCCTGTGGCCCTTGCGGACCTTGTGGACCTTGTGGACCCTGCGGCCCTTGGGGTCCTTGAACCGGAAGATTTGCTATACCTTCGCCTTTTTTGCATTTGTTAGCGAAACGGGCCGCACCTGTTTTTAGGTTCACGCAAACCGGAATCGTATCCGCGAAAGATTCCCCACCCACCATTAACGCGGTGCCGATTAAAAGGACTTTTATTGCATTGGTTTTCATAGAAATACCCCATCGAACATTGAAAAAAGTGATAGCCATGACCGATCCCGCCACATTCCGCAACGCCCTTCGACTACGCTCAGGACAAGCAGGACGGCGGCATTCCCACACGGCGCGGGAATGAACGGTGTTGTTTCAAAAGGCTATGAAGGAACCCCCCAGCGGGAAAACGATCACCCCCTTGAAGCGCATAGAGTGTAAGCCCACGCAAACATGAAGGGCAAGGATTGCCCATCCGTACCCGTCGCCGGAATCCCCCATCACCGGCTAACTCATTCTGGATAAAATGGGCGCCAGATTTCTTCGCGGCGTGCGGGAACGAGCGCGGCAGCACGGCTGGGTTAAGGCACGAAACCCAGCCCATCGCGGCGGGTTAGCTGGGTTTCAGCGTTTTCAAACCGGAGCTAGGGAACGAGCAAACCAAAAAACCACTCGTATCCGACCATAAATCAATCAAAACCCCATGAAACAGATTCGCTGGCAAGGCAGCAGTTACCACGACTTATGCGACTTTCCATCGGACGCGAAGCGCGAAGCTGGCTACCAACTGCATAAAGTACAACAGGGCGAAGAACCCAACGACTGGAAACCCATGCCAGGCATCGGCACGGGTGTTCGGGAAATACGTATCTGGGGAGAATCAGGCGCGTACCGTATCATCTATGTCGTTAGCATTGGGCCACACATTTACGTGCTGCACGCATTCCAAAAGAAAACCCAGAAAACCAGCCCACACGATATACAATTAGCTAAGGCAAGATTAAAACCACTCTTAGGAAAACCATGAACACCACCGATCACGATACCCAACACACCACCCCGGCGGGCCAAAGCGTATTTGCCGATTTATTCTCACCGGAAGAAGCCGTGGAATTAGAAATTCGCGCCGATTTACTCACCGGCTTAACGAACTGGCTAGTCAAATCAGGCTTAACCGAAATCGCCGCCGCACAGCGTTTAGGCATAAATTCAACGGATATTGCCAATATCCAACAGGGCAAAATCAATCTCTTTAGTCTTGATGCCCTAATTCATATTGCTACACGGGCAGGATTACATCCACGAATAGAGTTAGAGGCGGCTTAAAGCTAACGGGTATAACCCGGCCCATTGCGGCGAATTAGCTGGGTTTCCGCAAATTTCCAGCCCAGTCTACGGGCCTGAGACCGGCGCACATTTGGAGGAACCAATGAGCAACTTTGGCAAAGAATTGATTGAAAGCTTGAACGAAGCCAAGGCATACGCCGAAGGCACCAGCACGGAAGCACAGGTCCACATCATCGAAGTGCCCGACGTGCGGGGAATCCGTCAGCGTCTCGGCTTGTCGCAGCAGGAGTTTTCCAATGCCTACCGTATTCCCCTGGCAATGCTAAAGAACTGGGAACAAGGCCGACGCCAGCCGGACGCACCAGCGGCGGCGTATTTACAGGTCATTGACCGGCGACCCCAGAAAATCCGCGAGGCGTTGGCGGTGAACGGATAACCCTCGTTCCCACGCGGCGCGTGGGAACGAGCGAACGAACGAACTAAGGTAAACGAACGAAACTATTAGCTTAGTTTGGAATAGGAACACCACTAAAGGTAACGGACAATGTGCTTACAGCATTCGTTGTTTCATCGTAATGATAAAAAAGCTGATGAAAGTTAAAAGGGAGGGGGTTTAATTGATTTATCCCGTTGGGAGCGCGGGCCTCTGGCCCGCGAGCGGGCGGGACGCCCCTTCGCGCAGCAGAGAATCAACCGAATCCCTGACTCTGGCCCGCGAGCGGGCGGGACGCCCGCGCTCCGACAGTGTTGTCGTCAACCAATTAAGCCCACCTCCCCAAACGCACGCTAGAGCAATGGGAGCAAGGCCGTCGAGAACCTTCCGGCGCTGCCCAGACGCTCCTCAAAATAGCCGAGCGACATCCAGAGATACTCCTTAGAGGTCGCCGCTTGATAATCGGAAACGGTGGGTATAAGCGCGGACCCACCGTTTCCCAGCTCCCGTGGTTTAATCCTTCCCTTCCACCTGCCGCCGCCGCTCCTCCCCAATCTGCCGCTCAATCTCCCCCCGTTCCAACCCCAGCATCGCCAGCACCTCCGCCGCAATCAACAGGCTCGACTCAAACATCTCCGGCACCACATGATCCGCCCCGGCGTTGACCAGTCCCACGCAATCCCCATGGTGCTGGGTGCGGACCAGAATCGGCAGGCGATAGCCCAAGGCGCGAATATGACCCACCACCCGCTGCGCCTCCTTCAACGACTTGAAGGTCAGAATCGCTAGCCGGGCGTGGTCGATGTGGCAGCGTTGCAGCAGTTCCACCCGCCCGCAGGTGCCATAAATCACCGTGTCCCCCGCCGCCCGGCCCCGTTTCACCTGCTCGGTGTCCACGTCCAGCGCGATGAACGGAATGCCGTTGGTCCGCAGCAGCCCCGCCACCATCTGCCCGACCCGCCCGTAACCGGCCAGGATGACGTGATTGGAAAATTCGGGAATCCGGTCCATTTCCCGCTCCCGCGCCGAACGCCGCCCGCCGAATAGCCGGACCACGGACTCGGTCATTTCGAAGCTGTAGCGGATCAACAGCGGGCTGAGCGCCATGCTGCCCAAGGCCACCAGCAACAGGCGGGCATTGGTGGCGGGATTGACGAGGCCGGTCTCCATGGCGAGCGCCATCAGGGCGAAGCCGAATTCCCCGGCTTGCGCGAGCATCAGCCCGGTCTTGCCCGCCGCGCCGAAGCTTTCCCCAATCAACAGGCCGGATACGGTGGCGACTACCGCTTTGCAGACGACCAGCAAAATGGTCCCGGCCAGCACCATTAGCCATTCCGCGCCCGGTGTCGGTAGTTCCAGCCGCATCCCGATGCCGACGAAAAACAGCCCCATCAGCAGGTCGCGGAAGGGCCGGATGTTCATTTCCACCTGATGGCGGAATTCGCTCTCGCCCAGCATCGCGCCAATCATGAACGCCCCGAACGCCATGGACAGGCCCAGGCTGCGGGTCAGCCAGCCGGACGCCAACACGATCACCAGGGTGGTCAGGACGAACACTTCCTCCGACTCGGTGCGGGCCACCTCGCGGAAAATTCTTGGCAGCACCCATTGCGCCAGCGCCAGCAGCAAAGCGCCCAGCACCACGCCCCGCGCCAGCGCCCCAGCGATTTGCGCATATACCGGCGGACCCATGCCAGCGCCCAAGGCGGGCACCAGAATCAGCCACAGCACCGCCGCGATGTCCTGGAAAATCAGCACGCCCACGGCCAACTGGGCATGGTGCCGGTGGATGAGCTTAAGACGGCGCAGTTCCCGCACCACGATGGCGGTGGACGACAGGGCCAGCGCCCCCGCCGCGACCAGTGCGGGCACGGGCGGGTAGCCGATTCCGTACAGCAGGCCCGCCAGCGCCGCCATGGTCAGCGTGACTTGCAGCGAACCCAGACCGAACACCGGACGGCGCAGCTTCAACAGCTTGGGCAGGGAGAATTCCAGTCCCAGCTCGAACAGCAGGAAGGTCACGCCCAGGTCGGAGAAGAGGCGGATGTTCTCGCTGTCCTTCACCAGCCCCAGCGCGTGGGGACCGATGACGGCGCCGACCAGCATATACGCCACGATGTCCGGGACGCGCAGCCGTCGGCAGGCGATAACGCCCACCAGCGAACTGGTCAGGATCACCAGCAACTCGATGAAGAGGGCGGGCTGTTGCCACTCGATCATGGGCGCCCTTGGCGGGGCCGGGGTGGTGTGAAGGGATTGGAATCGCCGGTCGCGCCAGTGCCGGTTAGACAAATTTAGGCGGGGATGGGCTTGCTGGAACTCGTGAATGGCGCGTGGGTGGCGGTTTGCTCTGGTGCCAGGGGCCGCATCAACTGGTTATTTGGGCGTCGCTGATTTCTTGGCGGGACTTCCGCCCCGCATGTCCGCCGCGCAAAACGCCCCCATGAAGATATCCCCCATATGGTTGAACCAATTCCCTTCCGGCGGCATGAGCCAGGGCTTCGAGCCGGTGTAGTGGGCCTCCAGTCGGCGCCAAACAGTGGCCGGGAATCCGGCGGGGGAGGGCACGGTTTGGTAGACCATGGCCACGGCCAGCGCCAACAGCGCGGTGGCCCGCCAGTATTTCAGGCTGATGGGTTTCAGCGCGGTGCCGAAGGAGCGCTTGAGGCGGCGTCCCAGCAAGTCCACGCTGAATAGCTCATCCAGCGCCAAGTGGACCACAAACCCGAAGGCGACGAAGAAGCCATACAGCCAAGCGGCTTGATAGGGTTTGTCGAAGGTGTGGTAGGCCAGGCTCACCGTGCCCAGGCCGAAGAAAACAGCCGCCAATAAGGAATGAATCGCGCCCCGGTGGGTGGTGAAGGCGATGAAGAATTCCAGCACCAAATAACGCACGCCGACGAATATTCCCAGCCAAATCGCCGCCAGTTCCAGGACGGTGTACCGACCAATGAAAACGAACATCGTCACAAAGGCCAGGAAGAACGCCAGCAGATTGAAGCTGATGCGGATCGGGACGGAATTGTCCGAGTCGATGTCGGGCAGCAGGCCACCCAGCGTGCCCAGCCCGAACAGGACCGGGGTTTCCATGGCCGTGGTCACGTCCGCCTTCATGCAGGCGATGGCGGCGACTCCGCTGAGGCTGGCGGCGGTGAGCAGATGGGTCTTGAAATTGGCCATTTCAGCGGGCGGAATGGGATAGGGTTTTGTGTGAGGAAACTATCCTACTCGACAAATCCCCGCCTGCCCAATATCGGCAAGACTTTCGGCGTGCTTGCGGTGGTTTCGGGGGTTGGCGAACCGTTCCGGCTCGGCGCAACAGGACAGCTAGGCGGCGTTAGGTCGGTCGTGGCTGTTGATGTGTTGCCATCGGATTGGATGGCGCGGGCCGCAGGAAGATCATTCATGGCTAGACTCTAGTTCATCGAAGTCGCACGGCGGGCTATTTTCGCGGAAGCGGGACGCCAGTCCAGATCGGCTCAATGATTTACATGATGCATCCACAACAGACAGCCGAACTCGCGGCGGATGAAACATTTCGCCCGATTCCCTGGCTGAACTTGGCGATTGTTCGGGTAAACTTCCCCTCTCGGGAAAACCACTCGACTATGCCAATCCGGGATGAAGCTCAGGCAAGCTCTCCAGGGTTCGTCTGGCAATGGCCGGAAGACTTCCCAGGGTGGCAGCCCTCAGGTCGGCGCCCCGGTAAGGACGGCCAACTCGATAGGACAGGTATTTTCAAGATCATGAATGTGCAACAGGCGGCTTTTCGCAATCACAGCGGACTCAGGCTGGTCAAGCGTCTTCCGGCGAATCGGTTTGGCCGCGATTTTGTGGTCGGTGATCTTCACGGTTGCAAATCCGATCTAGACCGGCTGATGCATGTCGTGGCGTTCGACCGCTCGGTGGACCGCCTGATTTCCGTCGGCGACCTAGTGGACCGGGGCCAAAACTCGTTGGAATGCCTGCTCCTGCTCCGGGCGCCATGGTTCCACGCCGTGATGGGCAACCACGAGCAACTGCTGCTGAGTTTCTTCCGGCCCTGGATCGTCAACGGCGTCCCGCCGGATGCCTATTCGGAGGCCGGCATCAGCTTCCTCGTCAACGGCGGCGGCTGGGCCTTGCACGAGTGCGATTCCAGCTCCCGCCCCACCCAGCCCTTGAACGGGCTGCTGAGCTTGGCGGGCACCCTGCCGCAAATCCTGGTGGTGGGCGAAGGGCCGGAGCGCTATAACGTGGTGCACGCCGAATTGGCGAAATCGGGGAAGCGCAGCCAAACCGAGGTGGTCTGGACCGACGCGGAAATAGACGCGCTGGGGGAATTCGGGGCCGACGAGGAGGATTACCCCGGCTTCCGCTGGTCGCGCCAAATCATGGGCGGCAATCGCTGGGGCAACCGCCCGCCCTCCGTGGCGGATGGACTGTCGCCGACCTTTTGCGGGCACACCGTCGGACTCGGGGTCCGCCGGGCGTATTCGCACATCTGCCTGGACACCGGGGCGTTCATCGGCCACCGCGACGATCCCCAGGCCGAAAGCTACGGACTGACCCTGGTGGATGTGAAGGACCGTCATTGGTACATGGTCCGCAATCTGTACTTGGCGGACGGGGATTTGTAGCCCTGCTTCCACCATCACCGAATTCCTGTAGGGTGGGCATGTACTCATGCCCACCGGCTCTTGGCCCAGAGAGCTTTTTGGTGGGCATGTACTTGCCCACCCTACAGTGAAGATTCTTGCTAATCAGGTTCTTATAAAGGCTCCCCATATAAGCAACAAGCCCGGTCGGAAAACCCGCCGGGCTTGTTTGTTCAAGCGGGAAAGCCCCCGCTCACGGCTTGATGCGCGTGCCCGGCAACGCCAGGAATTTCGCCAACCAAGCGGGATGCGCCGTCCAGGCCGAGGCCGAGACGAGGTTCCCGTCCACCAGCGCCCCTTCCCACGGCGGTTCAGCGCGGGTGATGTCCGGGCTGACGGCGGGATAGCAATTCTCACCCAGTGGCCCGCGACGGTTCCGGCCATGCCCCTGCCCTACATTAAATTCCAAAGCCAAGTAAATTATTGTTTGCCGCAGCGCCCTTTTACGGTGCAATAATCATTCACTCAAGACCCAGATATTGGGTAGTCATTTGAGAGGTGCCCCATGTCAACCGAAGCCTTACCGTCCATCGACGACTGGTTTCAGGATGCCGAGACCGGACGTAGTTTCCGCGTGGTCGCCGTGGACGATGAGAGCGATTCCATCAATGTCCAGTATTACAACGGCGACATCGGCGATTTCGATTTTTCCTCCTGGCGGGAATCGACGCTGTTTCCCATCGAACCCCCGGAGGACGCCAGCGCGCCCTTCGACGACCTGGAAATCGACGACCTCGGCTACACCGATCCTGACCGGCATAATCCGAGCGGATTGACCTTGGACGATTTATTGGACGAGCGGGATGCTTATTGACGGGCCGTGGGAGCGGGCTTTATTTGCCCACGACTCGGAGCGGCAATCGCGGGCTAAAGCCCGCTCCCACGGGGTGGGCAGTGAATCAGCGGGCGCCCACCAAACTCACGATGGCTTGGCTTAATTGCTGTTTTTGAATCTCGTCCGCCAGCGGATGGCCGTTCAAGTCGGTGATGTAGAAAATGTCCTCGGCCCGGCTGCCAATGGTGGAAATCTTGGCATTGTAGAGCCGGATGTTGCTGCCGGTGAAGGCTTGCCCCACTTTCGATAGCAGACCGGGGCGGTCGGTGGCGACCAGTTCCAGGATGGTGTAGCGGTTCTGCGGGTCTTCCTGGAAATAAACCTGGGTGGGCACGGCGAAGTGCTTGATCTGGCGGGGTTCCCGCCGCTGCACCTGGATCGGCGTGCCGTCCGCCTGGGCGAGGCTCTGGCGCAGCTTCGCGCAGATTTGGGCTTGCCGCAGATGATCCCGGATCGGTTCCCCGGTCTGCTCCAACACCTGATAGCTGTTGAGGACGTAGCCCTCGCCGGCGGTGATGATGCGGGCGTCGAACACCGTCAGGCCCAGCTGGTCCAGCACCGCCGTGCTGTGGGCGAAGATGAAATCCTGGTTGCGGGCGTAGACGAAGATTTCCGCGCTGCCCCGCTGGCTGACCGGGCGCAGCAGCACCAGCGGCAAATCTTGCTCTTGGCAGGCGCCAATCGCCACGGTGTGCCAGGCGGCTTCCTCCGGCGAATAGCGCAGGAAATATTCGTCGTTGAGCGTTTGCCAGACCTGTTCGACGATGGCGTCGGCGATGCCTAGCCGTTCCAACAGGGCGCGGCTCTCGGCCTTGACCGAGGCGATTTTTTCGGCCTGCTCCAAGGGCTTCGCCAAGCCCCGCCGGAATACCCAGCGGGTCGCCATGTACAACTCCTTGAGCAGCGCGTCCTTCCAGGAATTCCACAGGTTCGGGTTGGTGGCGCGGATGTCGGCCACGGTCAGCAGATACAAGTGGTCCAAGGCGCTTTGGTTGCCCACGGCGGTGGCGAACTCGTGGATGACATCCGGGTCGTTGATGTCCTTGCGCTGGGCGGTCATGGACATCAGCAAGTGATTGTTGACCAGCCAGCGGACCAGGGCGGTGTCCCGCGCATTGATGGCGTGGCGGCGGCAGAAGTCCTCGGCGATGGCGGCGCCCACGGTGGAATGGTCGTCGCCGCTGCCCTTGGCGATGTCGTGCATCAGGGCCGAGATGTAGAGCAATTCCGGCTTCTCGATCAGCTCGAAAATCTCGTTGCAGAGCGGGTGGTTAACGCGGAATTTCTCGATGGAGAAGCGCCGCAAATTACGGATGACGAACAGGGTATGCTCGTCCACCGTGTAGACGTGGAACAGGTCGTACTGCATCCGCCCGACCACCCGCCCGAAGGCCGGGAGGTACGCGGCCATCACGCCATAACGGTTCATTCGCCGCAACTGGTGGGTGATGCCGGTGTTCTGGCGCAGGATCGCCATGAACAAGCGGCAGGCTTCCGGGTCTTGGCGGAAGTTCTCGTCGATCAGGCAGAGGTGCTGGCGGATCAACCGGATGGTGGAGGCGCGGATGCCTTGCAGGCTGGTGTTCTGTTGTAATTGCAGGAAGATTTTCAGCAGCGCCAGCGGGTGCTTCTTGAAGACATCCGGGCGCAGGACTTCGATGTAGTTATTGACCGCCTGAAAACACTCGTTGATGGGCAGGATGACGAAATCCTCGCTGGCGTGCAGCGCCACCTCCTTGAAAAGCTGCATGAGCATTTCATTCAGCCGCTCCAAGCCCATCACGGTGCGGTAGTACATCTGCATGAACCGCTCGACCGCCTGATTGATGTCCGGGTCGTGGCAGCCGAACTGGTGGGCGAGCTCCTTCTGGTATTCGAACAGCAGACGGTCTTCGCAACGACCCGTCAGGGCGTGCAGGGCGAACCGCACCTGCCAGAGAAAGTCCCTGGCCCGCATCAATTCGGCGTATTCCGCCTCGGTCAGCCAGCCTTGGCGCAGCAAATCATGCAGGTTGCGGCTGTTGTAATGGCGCTTGATGATCCAGCCGATGCTTTGAATGTCCCGCAGGCCGCCCGGCCCTTCCTTGATGTTGGGTTCGAGGTTGTAGGCGGTGTCGTGGTACTTGGCATAGCGGGCCGCTTGCTCCCCCGTCTTGGCTTCAAAGAATTTCGGCGAGGGCCACAGGTGTTCGGGACCAATTTTGGTCCAGAGCGTGTCGGACAACTCCGCCGAGCCGCAGATCGGACGCGACTCCATGAGGTTGGTGATGACCGTCTGGTCTTGGCGGGCCAGGGCCACGCAATCGTCCACCGTCCGCACGCTCTGGGCGGGCTTGAGTCCGATGTCCCACAGAAAATTGAAAAAGGCCGAGAGCGCCTGATGGTAGGCGTCGGGGCCGAATTCGTCCGCCTCTTCCCCGTGGTCCAGCAAGGCCAGAATGTCGATGTCGGAATAGGGATGGAGTTCCCGGCGCCCGTAGCCGCCCACCGCCACCAAGGCCAGCCGGTCGGCGTGGGCGTTCAGAAAGTGCCGCCAGCAGTCTTCCAGCACGCTGTCCATGAAGTCCGAGCGGGCGCGGATCAATTCGGCGGCGGGCGTGCCGGTGCGGAAGCGGTCGAGCAGTTCCGCGCTGTGGCGCTGGATACGCTCCTTGAAGGCGCGGATCAGGTCGGGGGTGGCGCGGGTTGGCTCAAGCGCCGGGGAATTCGAAGCGACCATGTTCAAAAGCATCCGCCTCCTCGTGGCGCAGGGTGAGGATTTCGCAGCCCCGCTCGGTGACCAGAACGGTGTGTTCCCATTGGGCCGACAGGCTGTGGTCTTTGGTGACGGCGGTCCAGCCGTCCGGGAGGATTTTAACGTAGCGCTTGCCCTGGTTAATCATTGGCTCGATGGTGAAGGTCATGCCCGGTTGCAGCACCGGACCCGTGTCGGGCTTGCCGTAATGCAGCACCTGGGGGTCCTCGTGGAACTGGCGGCCGATGCCGTGGCCGCAGAATTCCTGGACCACGCCGTAGCCCTGGGCTTCCGAGTGCTTCTGAATGGCGTGGCCGATGTCCCCCAACCGGCCACCGGGCCGCACCTGCTTGATGCCGAGGTACAGGGCTTCCTGGCACACCTTGACCAGCCGCTTGGCGCGGAGCGGGGCCTCGCCCACGAAGAACATCTTGCTGGTGTCGCCATGGTAGCCATCCTTGATGACCGTGATGTCGATATTGACGATGTCGCCGACCTTCAGCTTCTTCGGCCCCGGGATGCCATGGCAGACCACATGGTTCACCGAGGTGCAGATGGACTTGGGGAAGCCCTTGTAATTGAGCGGGGCGGGAATGACATGCTGGGTGCCGACCATGTAGTCGTGGCAGATTTGGTCGAGCTCCTCCGTGGTGACGCCGGCCACGACGAACGGCTCGATCATTTCCAGCACTTCGGCGGCCAGGCGGCCAGCGACCCTCATCTTCTCGATCTCGGCGGGCGATTTTAAAGTAATGCTCATACGGAAGCGGCGGCGGCATTCCCCGTCGCGCACATCCGGGGACGGATGGAGGGGGAACGGAAAAGGGCGCGGATTGTTGAAGAAAGCCGGTTATGGTATAAAGCGCTGCCTTTTTTGGCAACCACACACACAAACCGTCACGCCCGGCAGGGTGCCTCCTTCATCGTTTGAAGGGGTCGTCGGGCGGGGTTTGTGGAGGCTCAACCCGTTAGGAGAATTTGCTTAATGTCGAACGTTACGATGCGTCAAATGTTGGAGGCCGGTGTTCATTTCGGCCATCAGACGCGGTATTGGAATCCCAAGATGGCTCCGTATATTTTTGGTGCGCGGAGCAACATCCATATCATCAACCTGGAAAAGACCCTGCCCCTGTTCAACGAGGCGATGAAATACCTCGAACATGTGGCGGCCAACCGGGGCAAAATTCTGTTCGTAGGCACCAAGCGGACCACCCGCAAAGTCGTTGAAGAAGACGCGGCCCGCGCCGGGATGCCCTACGTCAACCACCGTTGGCTGGGTGGTATGCTCACCAACTTCAAGACCATCAAGCAGTCCATCGCCCGCATGAAAGAGCTGGAAGCGATGCGCGACGACGGTCGCCTGAGCCGCTTCAGTAAGAAGGAAGGTCTGAACATGATGCGCGAACTGGACAAGCTGGTCGCCAGCTTGGGCGGCATTCGCGATATGGACCGGTTGCCCGAGGCGCTGTTCGTGCTGGATGTCGGCTACGAGAAGAACGCCATCAGCGAAGCCCATAAGCTGGGCATTCCGGTGGTCGGCGTGGTCGAT
>NZ_JBTEKS010000113.1:0-11556 GCF_054333355.1 Methylomagnum sp.
CGGCCCGGCGTGTCCGCCGACACCCCGCAGGCCAAGACGTGACCTTGATCGCCCTGACGGGCTGGGGCCAGGAAGAAGACCGCCGCCGCACCCAGGCGGCGGGATTCGACCATCATTTGGTCAAGCCGGTGGATATTGAGCGGCTACAATCGCTGTTGGCCGAGGTAAAGTGAAAACAAGCCGCTAGTGTTTGCGCGGGTAACCGGGGAATAGATAATGCCTTACAGTGATTTCCCCCTCGTCCAGGGCGGCGACGATACCGTCGAAAATGCCATCGCGCTTTACTACAGGCCGAACTGGAAAGCCTGGAGGCGCTTTAGCGTGAATCGGGGCCAGAGAATCCACAGCCCAGTCCATTAATTTTAAGAATCACTCTCTAGGAATCCATATATGTCAATTCCTCACTCGAACCCTATTAAGCAACAGCATAAATCCATGCGTAACCAAGGATTTCGGCTGGTTCGAATTTGGTTGCCGGATACCCGAAGAGAAGGGTTTGCCGAGGAATGTAGACGCCAGTCTCTTTCCTTGCGCGATGACCCTCAGGAAGCTGAAACCCTCGATTGGTTGGCGAACGTCGCCGATACTGAAGGCTGGCAATGAAACGGGGTGATTTTGTCACGGTTGCCTTGCAAGGGGATTATGGGAAGCCCCGACCAGCCTTGGTTATTCAGTCAGATTTCTTTAAAGACCACCCATCAGTGATTATCCTGCCCGTAACTAGCGAATTAAGGGATACTCCACTGTTCCGAATTCATGTGGAACCCACCCCGAAAAATGGATTACAGAAACCATCGCAGATTATGGTGGATAAGGCGCAGACCGTACCCCGCGAAAAACTAGGTGCGAGTTTTGGCAGCCTTGATGAAAACACTTTAATTGAAGTTACCCGCGCCTTGGCGGTATTTATTGGCGTTCAATAGGCGTTATTTGAATGAACTTCGACTGGACCACCTTCCTCCTAGAAACCCTCAACTTCTTCATCCTGTTGTGGATACTCCGCCGTTTCCTCTACCGGCCCATCCTGGACGTCATCGCCGCCCGCCAGCGCAAAATCGAGGAACAACTGGCCGACGCCGACCGCACGCGGGCCGAAGCCCTCGCCGCCAAACAAGGCTGCGAAGAAAACCTAGCCGCCTGGGAAAAGGAAAAAGCCAAGGCCCATGCCGAATTGGAAAAAACCATCGCCGCCGAGCGCGAACGCCTCATGCAAGGCTTGGCCGAGGAAGTGGCCGAAGCTAAAGCCAAGCAGGCCGCACGGGAAGCACGCGAGCGCCAGGAATGGACGCGGCTGGCCGAGCAGCGGATGTTGGAACTCGGGGGCCGGTTCGTGGCGCGGTTGCTGGAACGGGTCGCCGCGCCGGCATTGGAAGCGCGGCTGGTGGCGTTGACCGTGGCCGATTTGCCCAAGTTGCCCGAGGCGGAAACGGACAAACTCCGCGCCGCCCTGGCCGATGACGGGCTAGAAATCGCCAGCGCGTTTCCTCTGGATGATACGCAACGGGCCACGCTGGCTGATGCCATCGGCGCATTGGCCGGGCGGGCGGTCTCGCCGGTATTTAAAGAGGAACCGGCCTTACTCGCCGGACTGCGCATCCATGCGGGGCCGTGGGTGTTGGGGGCGAATTTGTGTGATGAGTTGAAGTTTTTCCGGGATGTGGATGGGCAAGGTGGAGAGTAAAGCTTTTTTTGATCCCCCTCACCCCAACCCTCTCCCGCTAGGAGAGGGAGTTAACAGCGCGTTGCTGGGGCGTCTTGCTACCAGCGTGGACCGCTACCGCTTCGGCCTGCGCGTCTCCGAGTACGGACGGGTGTTGTCGGTGGGCGATGGCATCGCGTGGATCAGCGGCCTGCCGTCCGCCGCCATGGATGAATTGCTGCTGTTCGAGGACGGCGGGCGGGGGCTGGTGTTCCATCTGGGCAACCAGCGGCTCGGGGCCATCCTGCTGGAACAGGCGCCGCGCCTGAGTTCGGGTTCCCCGGTTTATCTTACCGGCCAGCGGCTTTCGCTGGGCGTGGGCGATGGACTGCTGGGCCGCGTCATCGACCCCTTGGGCAATCCGCTGGACGGCCTGCCCGCGCCGAGTCTGGGCTTGCGGCGGGAATTGGATGTGCCCTCCCCGCCCATCGTGGCGCGGGATTTCGTGGACCGGCCCTTGTATACCGGCATCAAGATCGTCGATGCGATGATTCCCCTCGGGCGCGGCCAGCGCCAGTTGGTCATCGGCGACAACGGCGTCGGCAAAAGCTCGCTGGCCCTCGATGTGGTGCTGAACCAGAAGGACCAGGGCGTGTTGTGCGTCTATGTCCTCATCGGCCAGAAGCGGTCCGACACGGTGGGCGCCATCGACCTGCTGCGCCGTTACGGGGCGCTGGACTACACCACGGTCGTCGTGGCCGAGGCCAGCGATTCGCCGGGCCTCAAGTACCTTGCGCCGTTCGCCGGGTGCGCGGTGGCCGAGCAGTGGATGTGGCATGGCCGCGATACCCTGGTGGTCTACGACGACCTGTCGACCCACGCCCGCGCTTATCGCGAATTGTCCCTGCTGCTGCGCCGCCCGCCGGGGCGGGAAGCCTATCCCGGCGATATTTTCTATCTGCATTCGCGGCTGCTGGAACGCTCCACTTGCCTCGCCGCCTCCCACGGCGGCGGCAGCATGACCGCATTGCCGCTGGTCGAAACCGAGCAGGGCGAGATTGCCTCGTACATCCCCACCAACCTGATTTCCATCACCGACGGCCAGATTTACCTGGACCGCCGCTTGTTCGGCAGCGGCTTCCTGCCCGCCATCGACATCACCCGCTCGGTGTCGCGCATCGGCGGGCGGGCGCAGCATCCGCGCATCAAGGAAGAAGCTGGGCGGATGAAGCTGGACTATCTGCAATTCC
Organism: Methylomagnum sp.; assembly: GCF_054333355.1. Taxonomy (NCBI): domain Bacteria; kingdom Pseudomonadati; phylum Pseudomonadota; class Gammaproteobacteria; order Methylococcales; family Methylococcaceae; genus Methylomagnum; species Methylomagnum sp. The sequence continues at coordinate 2,890 of NZ_JBTEKS010000113.1, forward strand.
TGGAACTGGAAACCTTCACCCGGTTCGGCTCCAAGCTGGACGCGGCCATGGAGGAGAAGATTCGGCGCGGCCGCATCCTGCGGGAAGTGCTGAAACAGGAGCGCTTGGCCCCCGCGCCCGCCGAGTTCCAACTGGCGTGGATGATGGCCTACAACGCCGGACGGTTCGCCGACCCGGACCCGGCGGGGGTTCGCGCCGCGCTGGACCGGCTGCGGGATGGCTTGCGGCGGGCGCCCATCGCGCTTTCCGCCAGCCGCGACGAGTGGGGCCGCTGGCTGGATTTGCACAGCGCCGCCGAGCCGGAACCCGCGCCGTGAGCCGCCGCGCCGAACTGGAACAGCGGATGGGGCGGCTGGCGGAAATCTCCGACATCATGACCGCCATGAAGACCATGGCGCTGATCGAGACCCGCAAGTTCGGGCGCTTCATGAGCCAGCAATTGCAACTGGTGGAGAGCATCGAGGCGTCCGCCGCCGATTTCCTGGCGTTCCACCCGGCGTACCGGGCCAGCGGCGCGGGGACGGGCGGCGACCGGCAGGTGTTGATTCTGATTGGGTCGGAGCGGGGCTTTTGCGGCGATTTCAACGAAACCGTGCTGGCCGGGCTGGCGGCGTTCCCCGATCCGCCGCGATTGATTGCGGTGGGCCGTCGGCTGGCGGGGAAGCTGGAAGGCCATCCGCGTTTGATTGACTGGCTGGATGGTCCCAACGTGGCGGAGGAAGTGCGCCCGGTGCTGGATGGCCTGATGGACCGGCTCCACCGGCTGCAATCGGAACCGCCCGGCTGGACCCGCCTGAGCGTGCTGGCCCACGACCCGGATGGCGGCGTCGCCACCCACGCGGTGCTGCCGATGATGCCGCCCGGAGGGCCGAAGTTCGCCTATCCGCCCCGGCTCAATCTGGCTCCGGCGGCGTTCTTCGCGGGGCTGACCGATCATTACCTCATCGCCAAGCTGCCCTGTTTGTTCCATGGCTCGCTGCTGGCCGAAAACCGCCGCCGCCTGGAACACATGGAGCGGGCGTTGGGGCGGATGCAGACCAAGATCGAGGATTTGGGGCGGCGGCGGAATGCCTTGCGGCAGGAGGAAATCACCGAGGAGATCGAGGTGATTTTGTTGAGCGCGGAGTCGTTGCTGGGGGAGGCCGAAGGGTAATTATGCGATCTTCTTGCCCGGGTTATTTGCGACGGTTTAGTAGCTCCGAGAGCAGGGCTGTTCAATGCCGGGTTTCCGTTCGTGTTGAGCCTGTCGAAACATGAACGGAAACCGGGCCGGTTCGGGCCGTTCACCCCCTTCGACGCCGCTCAGGACAGGCTTCGATACCCCCTGTCCTGAGGTATCGAAGGGTCAGGGCGAACGGCCCGAGTCGGAGCATTGAACAGCCCTGTCCCAATAATGCCGCCGCCATATACCACGCCCACCCGCTGCCTGGCGGACTTTGGCGCGGTATTCGGTTTTCGGAAGCGCCCTCGAAAATCTTCCGGCCTACAACCAAAGGCAGTCTTGAATCATGAAGGGCTGCGGACGGCATAATAACCATTGCCTATCCCACCTACGGAGTGTCTATCCCATGAGCGATTTAGTGGTTTTTGCCTTCGACGATGACGTTACGGCTTACGAGATGCGGGCCTCTCTCGCCAAGATGCAGAAGAGCTATCTGATTGAGATGGAGGATATCGTGATTGTGCACAAGGACGACAAGGGGAAGGTCAAGCTTGACCAATGGGTCAATGCGGCGAGCCAAGGCGCCGTGGATGGCGGGTTCTTCGGGCTTCTCGTCGGCATGCTGTTCCTCAATCCTCTGATTGGTGCCGCAATCGGCGCGGGCGCCGGCGCGCTGGGCGGTACCACCAGCGACCTTGGCATCAACGACGACTTCATGAAGACCGTGGGACAGACCTTGAAGCCCAACACTTCAGCCCTGTTCGTCCTGCTTCGCAAGGTCACTTCGGACAAGCTGATCGAAGCGCTGAAGGCATTCGAAGGCCGCGCCACTGTGCTGCAAAGTTCGTTGGCGCAAGCCAAGGAAGACCAACTGCGCGCCTCCCTGGAAGGCCGCCAGGGCGAATAAATCGGCGGTTCCCGGTCAACGCCGACCGGGGATTACCCGCCATGCGGCGCGATGAGGGTCGGCGGGCCGAGGCATCAATAGTCCAGCGATCCCTGAAGCTCCTGCTCGCCCTGCTTCTGGCAAACGCGCCCCATGCTGCGGCTGCCCGGACAGAATCCAGCCCCGCGACCCTCGCCGACATCCCCCTGGCGAACGTGGAAATCGATGGCCGGGTGCTGTTCCGGGTGCGCGGGGTGTCCGCCTTTCCGGCCGGCGCCCGGGCGGAGAGCATCGAGAACGAAATCGTGGCACTGGCCCAAACCCCGGATTTCGATCCCGGGCAGTTGCGCATCCAGGAGGGCGAGTACCGCACCGACATCCTGGCGGGGGACCGGAGCGTCATGACCCTCTACGATGCCGATGGCACTCTCGAGCAGGCGCCCCGCCAGAAGCTGGCCGACGCCAAGCTGGAACGGCTGCGCGTCGCCATCGCCGATTACCGCCGGGACCGCTCGCCGGAATACCTCCGCCGCGCCGCCGAGCAGAGTCTCGCGGCCGGCCTCGCCGTCGCCGCCGCGTTGTGGCTGCTGCTGCGGCTGAACCGCGGGCTGGGCGTGTGGATGGATCGGCGCCTCAAGCAGCATATCCAGTCGGTGGGCATTCAGTCCTTCGAATTCCTCCGGGCGGAGCGCATCTTCGGCGCGCTGCGCGCGAGCCTCAGCCTCGCCGCTGGACTCGTCGGCGCGCTGCTGCTGGCGTTCGGCCTGCACTACGTCCTGGTGCTGTTCCCCTGGACCCGCCACTCGGGCGAGGCCCTGTTCGCCGTCCTTGCCAATCCCTTCCGCGTCCTGGGCGGCGAGCTGCTCGACAAGCTTCCCGACCTGGTCTTCCTGTCGATCCTGTTCGTCCTGGTCCGCCACCTCCTGAAGATCCTGCGGTTCTTCTTCGATTCCGTCGCGCAAGGGTCGGTCCAACTGGCCGGTTTCCAGCCGGAATGGGCCGAACCCAGCTACAAGATCGCACGGCTGGCGGCCCTCGTTTTCACCCTGACCGTCGCCTATCCCCATATTCCCGGCTCGGAATCCGATGCCTTCAAGGGCATTTCGCTGTTCCTGGGCCTGATGTTCTCGCTGGGTTCATCGTCCTTCCTGGCCAACACCATCGCCGGCTATTCCCTGATTTACCGGCGGGCCTTCAAGCTGGGCGACCGGGTGAAGATCGGCGAGGCGTTCGGGGACGTGATCGAAATGCGGCTACAGGTCACCCATCTCCGCTCCCTCAAGAACGAGGAGATCATCGTGCCGAATTCCACGATCCTCACCAGCGAGGTGGTGAACTACAGTTCCCTCGCCCGGCGGGAGGGCCTGATCCTGCACACCACGGTGGGCATCGGCTACGAAGTGCCGTGGCGGCAGGTGGAGGCCATGCTGGTGCTGGCCGCCGAACGAACCCATGGACTGCTCAACCACCCGCCGCCCTTCGTTCTGCAGCGGTCTTTGGGGGATTTCGCGGTGAACTACGAGCTGAACGCCCATTGCGGCGAGCCCTCCCGCATGATGCCTCTCTATACCGAACTGCACCGCAACATCCTGGACGTCTTCAACGAGTACGGCGTGCAGATCATGACGCCGAACTACCAGTCCGACCCGGCGGACCTCAAGCTGGTACCGAAGGAACAATGGCACGCCGCCCCGGCGGCGGCGAAGGCGGGCACGGGGGAGGATGAGCCATCACCCCCGATTGTTCGTGCCGAATGGAAGCGGGGCGATGCGGTTTGAAACTCCGCTTAGGCTATTTGCGGAAATGTCCGTACCACCGCGGCAGCGGTGTCGGACTGAAGTCCGACCTACACCCGGTGCGCTGTAGGTCGGGCTTGAGCCCGACCTCCCTCCGGCCAATAGGTATCCTCTTTATGTGGAAATTGCCTAAGGTCTCGTCGCCGCCCGTTCGGCCAGAATGCCCGCCTCGATCCGCTCCATTTGATCGTTCCCACGCCGGAGCGTGGGAACGATCAAGAATTCAGCATGTTGCCAAGTGAATAAGCCCCGTAGGGCGGGTTAGACGTGCATCGGGAGATTCGATTTAAATCGACGGTCTTACCGCACGCCGTAACCCGCCTTTGGCGTTCGAGGGCAACCGGAAGGCGGGTTGCGGCTACGGCGCACGCCAGAATTGCCGGTTATATCGAGTTTCAACAGGTGCGCCTAACCCGCCCTATGCAAGCTGAAGTGATGGGTTTCGCTTCGCTCTACCCATCCTACGCGGGCTGTTGGGTCCACCCCGGATGGGGTGGGGGCGACCGCCCCGCCCGTCCGAACCAGTCCACTTGATCGGCGTCTAAAACGGGAAATACACTGGCAAAGGAGTGCCGAAGATGAACATTTCTGAGCGCCTCGCACCCGTCGCGGGATTCGTCCGGCGACACCCGTTCGCACTGGTCGCCCTGGCCCTCGCCGGGTCGGCCCTCCTAGTACAACGCCGGACCCGCCAGACCGAACGCGCCAATCCCCCGGAAGGGAAATTCATCGAAGTGGATGGCGTTCGCCTGCACTATATCGAGCGCGGAAAGGGGGAACCCCTGTTGCTGCTGCACGGCAACGGGACCATGATCCGCGAGATGGAGATCAGCGGCCTGATCGATCTGGCCGCCGACCACTACCGCGTGATCGCCTTCGACCGGCCCGGCTACGGCTACAGCACGCGTCCGCGCGGCAGGCTGTGGACCCCGCGGGCACAGGCCAAGCTGCTTTACGAGGCGCTTCGGCGTTTGGGCGTGGAACGGCCGGTCGTGGTGGGCCGCTCCTGGGGCACCCAGGTCGCCCTGGCCTACGCCCTGGAGTATCCCTCGGAGGTACGCCGCCTCGTTCTGCTATCGGGGTACTACTTCCCGACGATCCGCTTTGATGTGCCCCTCCTGTCACCCCCGGCGATTCCCCTCTTTGGGGATGTCCTGCGGTACACGATCTCGCCTTGGATCGGGCGGCTGATCTGGCCTCTCATGCTTAAACGAATCTTTGGACCGGCGCCGGTCCCGCCGCGTTTCGCCGCATTCCCGGTGTGGATGGCCTTGCGGCCTTCCCAGCTTCGCGCCGCGGCGGTGGAAGCCGCCCTGATGATTCCGGATGCCATGGCGCTGCGTGAGCGGTACCGGGACCTCGATCTCCCGGTGATGATCATGGCCGGAGAGGATGATCGCCACGTCGACGCGCACCGGCAGTCGGCAAGGCTTCACAAGGAGCTTCCCCAGAGCGACTTGCGCCTGGTGCCGGGGGTGGGCCACATGATTCACCATAGCGTGCCCCGGCAGGTGATGGAGGCCATCGATGCGGTGGCCATACCGTATAGCCGTGGGAGGACGTGCGACCGCCAGGAAGACGCCGTAGCACACGTTTCCGAAGAGCCCGACTTTGCCTGAGCGCATAGCTACTGCCCTAACCGCGTTCATTTGCCAGCCTGTTTTGGCCCCCCTCCCCAGCGAGGAGGGGGGTGAGGTGCCGGAATCCAAAACACTACCCGGTTGTGGCGTATGACTCGATCTTCAAGTTTTTCACGGTTGACGCGATGGGCAAGATTGGCTCACCCCGTGGCGGCGGCCTGGGCCGCCCGGTAGCGTAGCCCACATACGATGTGCCGGCAAAGGAGGCGCATCAACCGGGAGCGGTATGATTAATCGCTCCCACGCTCCGGCGTCGGAATGCCTCCAGCGTCGCGTAACCCGACGGCTCGCTGGAGCGAGTCCAGCGGCGTTCCCACGCCGGAGCGCGGGAACGATCAAAACTTCGCTTAGGCTATTTTCGGAAATGTCCGTACCACCGCGGCAGCAGTGTCGGACTGAAGTCCGACCTACACCCGGTGCGCTGTAGGTCGGGCTTGAGCCCGACCTCCCTCCGGCCAATGGGCATCCTCTTTATGTGGAAATTGCCTAAGGTATCGTCGCAGCCTGTTCGGCCGGAATGCCTGCCTCGATCCGCTCCATCAGGTACGGGTAGAACGGGTTCGACGACATCCGGATCAGGGCGTCGAGGCTCACCACCAGCACCGCCCGTTCGCCACGGGCGGCCATCGCCCCGAGTTGCACGCCGAAGTCCTCGCTGGTGTCGGGCTCGGTGCCGTAGAGCGGGTCGTTGGAGGGAAACGGCAACGCCACATGGGACAGGGAATACACGTCCTGCGGGTAGCGGAGGCCCAGTGTGCGGCTCCGCGTTTCGGTCGATCCGGCTTCGGTGACATCCTCGCGGACCTCGGGCGTCTCCCGGCCCGAATTGCCGATGACCACGGTGCGGAATTGGCGGGGCGGGGTCGGCAGCAGCCGGTTGACCAGCACGCCCTTGCCGGGGCGCAGCAGCGGGCCGAGGTGGGCATGGTGGTTCAGGTCGAACAGGATCAGCTCGCTGCCGTTGGCCGGCAGGAAGGTGTAAAGGCTGTCGATGATCGCGCTCGTGCTGACGGTGAAATCCAGGACCGATTGAAAGGTCTGGACCGGCGGCAGTTCGGCGATCCGCCCGTCGCGGGTGTGCTGCGCGATCTGCCGTTGCAGGGCACGGGTCAACAGGGACGACTGCCGGGCGGCATGGACGGGGAAGGAGTTGAACTTGAAGGGATTGAACTCGGGCACGATGCCGAGCCAGGCGGCCTTGGCAAAGGCCGGGAACACCGCCGGCCAGCCGAGTACCCCGGCGAAACGGGCCATGCTGGTGACGCCGATCATCGGCGAGATCAGCACCAAGCGGCTGGGCCGGGCCAGGGCCGGATCGTCGAGCGCGTCGAGCGCGTGCTTGAGGGCCAGGGCGCCGCCGTTCGAGAAGCCCACCATGTGCAGCGGCACGGACGGCCCGGCGAGCCGCCGGGCCTCGCGCACGGCGAGCCGGGTGGCGGCGACCCAGTCCTCCCAATCGGCGTCGGTCAGGCCGGCGGGCACGGTGCCGTGTCCCGGCAGGCGGATCGCCACCACCGCCCAACCCCTGGCCTGATAGCTCTGCGCGACATTGCGGAGGCTGTAGGGGGAATCGGTCAGGCCGTGCAGCAGCACGACCGCGCCGCCCGGCTGGCCTCTCGGTGGCAGCACATAGGAGCGGTTCCAGTCCCGCTGGAAATGCCCCGTGTAGATTGGGCTGTCCGCGAAATAGCGATTGAAGGGCACGCGATCATGCGCCGACAAGCGCTCGGTGACCTCGCGGCGCACCTCCTCGAAGGCGGCGTTTTCGGCGGCCAGGTAGGCCGCCCAATCGGCTTGGTCGAGTTCATCGGCATGCAGCTCATGCGGGACGACGGTGTGCCAAGGCTCCAGAGGCTCGCCCCGTTGCGAGTCCCAGGCGCGAATGCCGAGAAAGGTCATCAGCACGACCAGCAGCGTCAAGGCCGCGCGTTTCAGGAGGATCACGATTCTGTTCTTTCGCATGATTTGGGTCCGCTGGCTGAATTGGGCGGTTCTTCGAAAGGATCGCACCGGGCTGGGATATTCGTCCCGGCCGGGGCTATACCCCGCCGCGTAAGGCTAATAGTCAATATGGACAAGGCCGCTCGGTTGGCATAATGCAGGCTCATCGGATGACCCCTGGTGCGGGTCCCGTCGTCATGGTTCGAAGTTCCGATGTTCGCCGCGCCTGAACACCAGGCTCGATTCGCTCCCTCCCGGCTTTCCGGGCCAAGGCACACCACCAATGAATAAACTGCTGCACTGGCTGGCTCTGCCCTTCGAGTGGCTGCTGGCCCTGGTCATCCTCTTCGAGGAATGGGGTTGGGGGCCGTTACAGCGTTGCATGGCGCGGCTGGCCCGCTGGCCGGCCGTGGCGTCGGTGGAGCGTCGCATCGGCGCTTTGCCACCTATGGCCGCGTTGCCGGTCTTCGCCCTGCCGTCGCTGCTGCTGCTTCCGGTGAACCTGTTCGCGCTGTGGCTGGCCGGAGAGGGGCGAGCGGCCTTGGGCACCGCGCTGATCGTCGCCGCGAAGCTGGTGGGCACCTCGCTGGTGGCCCGCATTTTCACGCTGACCCGCCCGGCGCTGCTGGAACTGCCCTGGTTCGCCCGGCTCTATCGCCGCTGGCAAAGCTTCGAGGCCGCGTTGCTGGCACCGATCCGCGCCTCGTGGGTGTGGCGGACTGGCCGGGCCTTCAAGCGCCGCTGGGCGGAGTGGCGAATGGGGCGGCTCGCATGACGCTTTGCCAAAGGCACGGAGGCTTCAGGGCAATCGCGCTATGTGACTACTCCCTCTTCCTCCGGGAGAGGGTTGGGGTGAGGGGATCAAAAATAGGATTTTTTCCTTATCGGCCTCTCTTGGTTATCCATGGAGATGCTTTGTCTAAGGAGAAATCCTTTTTTGCCCCCTCACCCTAGCCCTCTCCCGGAGGGAGAGGGGACAAAAGGGCATAGCACGCTTGCCCTGGGGAATCAGGATCCTTTCTTCGACAGGAAGAAGGTCAGCGCGATGATGATGACCGCCAGGGCTATGCCGAATCCGGGCAGGTCGTGGGTGTCGTCCCACATCACGGCTTCGCGCAGAAACAGCACCGCCAGCACCGCGATCACCACGCTCACCAGGTTGCTCTTGAGATCGTCGAGATCGTGGATCGCCAGCCACTTCGGCAGCGGCAGGGAGTCGTCCACGAACAGCGAGAAGAGGCC
>NZ_JBTEKS010000114.1:0-11540 GCF_054333355.1 Methylomagnum sp.
AAGTGCCGTTCGACGGCCGGTACAGCGCCATGTCCATCCGCCCGTCGCCGTCGTAATCTCCCGGCACCGGCTTGTCGGTGGACAGGCCAAAGCCCAGATCCGGACCCGCGACGAAATCCTGCGACGACAATCGCATCATCCAGTCGCCGTTGCCGGGGCGGAACAGCACGAGGTCGGCTGCGCGGTCATGGTCGAAGTCCCCGGCGACCGTCGCGCCGGATTGGTTCACGGTCAGGGTGGCGCCGTCGCTGTATCCGGCGCTGGTGCCGATGGCCGCGTAATGCCCGCCCGCGCCGTTTTGCATCACGCTGAGCATGTATGCGCTGGATGCGGCCTGGGTGGCGATTAGCACACTCGCCGCCGCACCGTTCTGGGTGATGGTGGCCGCGAGCGAGGCCGCGCCGGACTGGCTGAGCATGGCCTGATTGCCCGTGCTGCCGTCTTGGGTGATGGTGGCCGTCTGACTGGACGCCGACTGGCTGATGGCGGCGTCGTTGCCGCTGGTGGCCTGATAAATCGAGGCTTGGTCGGCGGAGGCACCGACTTGGTGGATGATGGCCGTGTTGCCCGCGACCGCCGCGCCGCCAGTCCAGACACCGCCGCCATAGGTCGCGCCCTGGCCGAGCCGGGCGGCATGGCCGCTGCCGGACTGAACGATGGGGCTTGCGTCGGTGCCCGCCTGATTTTGAGTTCCGGGCACCGCCGCCACTTGGTAAATGTCGATGACGCTGTTGCCGCTGGCGGACGAAGCGTTAATGTTGATCCTGCCCCCGCCGCTACCACTTATATTGATCGTGTTGTCGGCCCTGGCCAGCACGCCAGCGGACAGCGCCATGAGCCCCGCGATAATGGTGACGGCCCAGCCTGGCATACGATGTTCCCCCGGCCATCAATTTTTGACGGCCTCACCCGAAGGCGCCGGTTTTACAGGGCGGACTTCTTTGAATCCTTCCAATTCCCCGTCGGCGTTATAGATGGGAACGGCCTTGGCTTCTTTTTCGTCCTTGTAGTCCTCAATCAGCCTCTGGCCCAGCGCCGGGTTCTCGAAAGACCACAGACCGTCCATGGCGCCCTCCAAAATCATGCTGTAAACGCCCCGCTCAATGACTTCCAACACCGCCATCTGCGGCGGCTCGTTGGAGCTGAAGCCCGCCTCGGCCTCCAGCAAATCCCTGAGGCTCACATACTTGAAGAGGCTGGAATCCACTTTGTGATTGTTCTGGGAGGCGGCGTTGGACAGCAGATAGCCGCCGTTCAACGGGTTGCCCCCGAAGCTTGGATTGACGAAGCTGTGAGTCAGCTCCGCGCCGTGAGCGGCAGTGACCGCCAGCAGCGCCAATGCTCCCGTCAACGATGCCTTATTAGCTGGAGCGAACATGTTGGGAATCCTTTTCGCGATGGATTCATGGATTCATGCGTGACGCGGCAGCGCAAGCTCGAAGGGGCGGCTTATCGCCGCCCCTTCGGCTAAGCCAGCGCTTAGAGGTGAATGTCTAAAGTGGCAGTAGCCACGGCAGGCGGACCTGCAACAGCGGCGGCACCATGCACCATGCGCATCAAGATTCAACGTGCCACTGAAACCGCCTTTCTCATAAGTCAGGTTGGTGTGCTGGTGGGAGCCAGGGCAATCGCGCTATGAAGCCGGCACCTGTTGATCCCCAAAGAGGAGGCCATGGCGGCAGTCCCTATTGAGGAGGGCGCGACGTTTGCGGCGGCGTAGGCTTTGCCTGGACGTGGGATCGTTGTGGCGAAGGAGGTTGAGCGCCATCCGGCGGGCCGGCGCCAGGTTCTTCGCGGAATGATCCTTGCGGGCGCGGTTGGCGTCCTCGCCGAACCGCACATCCAAAACCCAGTGCTGTCCGTTCTCGATCCCCCAATGCCCCCGGACCTCCCCGGCGAAGCGGAGCAAGCCGGTATGGGAACACAGGAAGTACCGGCACTCGGTCGTGGTTCTGCCGCCGAGCATGCGGATGGACTCCACCCGTCCCACCGCCCGCAAGCCCGCCCACTCGGCGCGGGGTTCCAGCCAGTCGATGCCGTCGCTCAGGTGGTGCCGCCTGACCTCCACACGGCCATGATCCCTTTCTATGGTTTCGTGCGGCGGCAGGCGTCCCTGGCCGCTTTCCGTGTCCAGCCAGGGTTCAACCCCGGCGCAAAGTGTGGGATGGTTGTCCTTCAAGGCCAACACGTAGTCTCCCCCGGCCTCGACGATCTGCCGGGCGATGGCCCTCTGGCAGCCCATCGCGTCGATGGTCACCGTGGCGCCCCGCAAGTCCAACAACGACAACAGGCTCGGGATGGCCATGATCTCGTTCGATTTATCCGCCGCGGCTTGTTGGGCGAGCACCATCCGGGCCTGGTTGGCATAGGCGCTGACCAAATGAACGGCGCCCTCCTCCGAACGGCTCCCCCACAGGGTTTTGCCATCCAGACAGACCTGCTCTCCCGAAAGGCTGGGCAAGGCGGCCTGCGCCCAGCGCAGGAAGGCCTCCGCGAAAGGCTCCGGCTTCAGCCGCCCGAACACCTTGCCCAGGGTGTCGTGCGAGGGAACGCCATTCGGCGGTTCCAGGAAGCCCCGGAACCAAGCCTCCTCCTCCAGGGCGAAATCCTCCATGCCGACCCAGTCCTCGGCTCCGGCAAGCGCCGCACAGAAAACGATCATGAGGATGTCGCTCAATTTGTGGAGCTTGTTCCTGGTTTCCCGGCGGGGGTCTTCCAAATCGGCGAAGTAGGGGCGGGGGTCGGGCAACATAAAAAGCCCATACACTACCTCATCCCTTGTCAAGGGGGGAGATAGCGCGATTGCCCTGCCACCGGAACACAGGATTGCCACTTTTTCACGATTTTCAAAACTGACTTTGTTTTGAAAATCGTGTGGCCTACATCCCTCGCCCCCCGCGGCGCGTCAAACGGCACATTGCAACAGCCAAATCCCCCACTTGCCCTGCGACAAAATGCCATATTGGATCAATGATTTAGCTTAGGTAGGATATACCCACTCGCAACGCTTTCATGGTGCTTCGCAGAGCACAAGTGTATCGAGTGAGAAACCTCATCAGTTAGTAAGGATGCCCATAAATCGGCGCATCCTTTTTTTTGCCCACCATTCCGGCCCTCTGCGCCGTTGTCACCACCATCCCCGTGTTTCGCCGGGCTTCCCTTGAAACCAGCGCATCCCCCGTTTAAACCAGCCTAAAAGCACATCCTTGGCTTCCAATAGGACCGGACGCGACCGATGACAGGCCGCCCCGCCCCATGTTGCGGTGACCGCCCCCATTCTTTCAAAGGCGCGCCCAACAGGGGATAAGTCCACCTTGAAATCCCGCAGCCAGCCCCGCGCCACCAGCCAGCGCAGCATCCCGGTCACATACAACAAGGCGGGACTCAATCCGGCCAGGCACCACAGGAACCGCCCCCACGGCCCGAACGCCTCGCCGGTGTGCAGCGGCCACAGCCAAGTCAACGCCGTTTCCCCCGCCGAGAGGCGGGCGGGATTGCGCACCTCGCGGATTTGACCGCTGTGGCGGTCCAGCCATACGGTCGTCATGGGATGGCGCTGATTCACCTCAGAGCGCTGCCGCAGATAAACCCGATACGTGCCGTCCGCGCCATCCGGCGTCACCACCCGCCGCACTACGGCATGAGGGAACGGTCCCCGCGCCAGCAACACCGCCTCGTCCAAGCCGACGGGCCGGTCATTGGGTATGGCGGAGCTGCGCACATTGGGACCGTCATCGCCATGACTCATGCCCGACGCGCCCGCCAGTAATTCCGACGGCTTCGGGAACACCAGGTTGAAGCCCGTGAACGCCACGATCAGCAGCACGCCCGCGCTGACCAAGCCGACCAGCCGATGCAGGTCCAGCGCCAGCCGGTTCGCGCCGCCGTCGTGACGAACCGTGAGCGCCCGCCGCCACCCGCCCAAGCCCGGCCACCATAAACACAGCCCGGCCAGGGTGGACAGCAGCAAGGCCAGCCCCAGCCAGCCCACGGCGTTCCAGCCCAGCCGCCCGGAATGAAGCTGCGTGTGCAAGTCCAGCAGCCAAGTCACCGCCGTCTCGCCCCACACGCGGCTCGCCACCACGTCCGCCGTGTAGGGATTCACCGACACCATGAGCGGCGAATTACGAAGGCTCTCGCTAAGCCCAGGCCGTTCGTACCAAGCGGTCAGCATACTTTCGGGCGTGCGGGGCATGTCCAGTATCCACGGTCCCCGCCGCTCCGGGTGCGCCGCCCGCACCGCCGCCATAATCCGGTCCAGGGATTGGTATTTCTCCTGGGGCTGGTCAATGACAAGCTTCGGGTTCAATAGCTCATCCACAGCATCGCCATAAACGGCAATGCTCCCCGTCAAACCCATGGCCGCAAACAACAACCCCAGCGTCATGGCCAAATATAAATGGAATTTGAACGCTATTTGTCGCCATGGCATAGCCGTTTTTTGCATGGGTATTTTCAAGGCGTTAAGGAAAGGGGAAACGGCGGGATTGCCTCGACCGGGCGTCAGAATATCCCGGTCGGAGGCTTGGAATTCAGGATGATTATCTACTTATCCATTTTTTGTAGGCAGAACGCATAATGCTCCGCGACAGCCTGGCTCTGCTCGTGCTTTCTTCCCAAGGTTTTCTGGGAAATATCCAAGGCCCGCTTATACAGGGGCAGGGCTTTGTCGTATTGGCCCATGGCGTGCAATACGCTGGCTAGGTTATCCAGCCCCAGAGCCACTTTGGCATCGCCCGCGCCAAACTCCGCCTCCTTGATCTTCAAGGACTTCTCGTACAGCGGCAAGGCCAGCGGGTGTTGGCCCAAGGCCCGATGTGACCCGGCCACGCTATCTAAAACGTCGGCCATTTTGGCGTGGTCGCCGCCATACTTCTTGTCAAGAATCGACTGCACCCGCTGATATAAGCCCAAGGCTTTTTCATACTGGGCTTGGTCATAATAAATATCCGCCAAGGCGCTCAGGGTCTCGGCCAGCTTGACATGATTCCTGCCGTATTTCTTTTCAAGAAGCGCCAGGTTTTTCTTCCGCATGGGCAAGGCTTTTTCCAGCCACCCCTTTTTCTGAAAAGCCGTCGCGAGGAGGTTGGATACATGCAGCATGACCGGCTTGTAGAGCAGCGCGATGATCAACACCCCGAAAATCAGAGAAATCACCCCTATCACCAAAAGAGCAACATTACTCATGTATTTTATACCCCATAAATATATTAATCAGGTTATACCGAAACTAATTCTATAACTGTGCCTGGATTATAACATTGAATACGAACCACGCCGTTTGAGCGACATTCAGCCTCAGGGCAATCGCGCCATGTGATTTTCTCCCTCGCCCATCGGGCGAGGGCGATGCCTACAGGTGTAGGTTTTTCAGAAAGCACAGATTTTGACCCCCTCTCCCAGGGGAAGAGGGGACAAAAGGCAAAACCTACACTTGTAAGCGGGGAGTGAGGGGGGAATCAAACAAGGCGAGGCGCAGATTTTGAGCCGTCATGACAAATGCGTTATTTCGCGCATATATAAACTTGGTTCATGTGAAATCACTCGATTTTCGCCATGACGACCAGTACCACCGGGAAACCCTGACTGGCGCCACCCTTCTTCAATGGCGCAGATTTAGCCTTTAAACACATGCATTTCAACGGCTTGCAAACAACCCAAAGCCCAAGGCCAACGCCAAGCAAGCGCCAATGTAAGTGCGTGGCATGATATATGTCTGTTAAGCCAAGCAAGTCGCTAACGCCCCCCAGATCACAGCGCTCTTAAAACCAATTACAACCGGAGACACGATGAAGCTTAAACACATTGCCGCGACCTCGGCGCTTACCGTTATATGCCTGTCCGGCCCCAACGCGCACGCGCATCCGGGCTGGGTGAGTGGCACCTCCAACCTGACCCTGACCAACGCCGTGCCGGCCTCCGTGACCGATCCCGCTGATCCCAACAAAGTCACCAACAACACCAGCCCAACCACATCCTCAGCGCCTTCCAGGGGCTACCTGGAAGATGGCGTCAGGATTGGGCACGGCTGTAGCAACGAAGCCGGCCAGTACGAACCGGGTTCGGCGGCGGTCAACGCCGTCTCCTGGATCTGGCCCACCGGCGAAAACGCCAACGATCCCGCCCCCATGAGCACCGGCTGCGATGTGGGAGGCGCCAATTGCACCGGCTCCAGCACGCAACCCTCCGTGGCCACCATCCCCAATTCCAGCCAGAAGCCCAACTACAACAACGCCGATTGGGCGCCGGGCACCGCCACCGCCGCCAATCTGGCCGATCATCTCTGCGTGGCGACCAGCGCCACGGACGCCACCTGTGCATCGAAGGTCGCCAGCCTCGCCAAGAACTTCACCGCCCAGGGCAATCCCGCTTACTTCAAGACCTTCCAGCCCCATAAACGCGCCCCCGGCTTCTACGCTAAGGGCAGAAAGATGAAGGACGCCGAAATCGCGGCCTTCAGCGCGAACTATGGCGTGCCCTATGCCAGCGCGGCCCAGATTTCCTATGTGAACAACACCGCCACCCCCACGATCCCCTATGTGTTCAGCTCCACCAGTTGCGCCCGCAAGTTGGTGGTGCGTCCGGCGGGTGCCGACATCTGCAAAATCAGGAACACCAAGGTCATCGACCACGCCCACGACCAAAACCTGTGGTTCGGCGGTCCCACCAGCAAGTTCGCGGATGGGCACGGCGTGCATGAAAACTTCTGGATGGGTTATAACCTTCTGGTAAGAAACACCAAGGTCAACCCTTATCCGGCAACTTGCAAGGACCAAGTGTATGGGGATTATGATTTGGTCGTCATGCCGAGCGCCAAGGAAATAGACGACAACCTGGGTTTCCCGGGCTGGGCGAAGGGTAAATACTCCGCTAAATCCGAATTAGAGCATACACGTAGGCCGACTCGGTTTTGAAAACCGAGTCGGCCTTTGTCGCCGCCATACACCCGTTTTAAAAACGCTTTAGTACGGCAAATAAAAAGGGAAGCCTCGGCTCCCATTTTTATTTCGTCAAATTATTGAGAAGCCATTTAAGTCGGCCCGCTCAATACGTCCCCCTGTGAATTGTAGGTCGGGCTTTAGCCCGACCTATACATAAAGCCGAAAACACCCTAAATCAGCGCCGCTGAATATCGGTCCCCGTATGCGCTCCCGAAGCCGCGAGGCAATGGGCCGTGCCGCTGAAAACCATCACTCCCTTTAGCTTGCCATCCGGTTGACTAGGCTTTTTCTTCACCTTGGTGACGGTGAGGGCATAAGTCCCGGCACCCTGCTCAAAAAGAATGACGGGGCTGGCTTTTTTGTCCCCATTGATTCTGTCAACCACAGATTTAGATGCGCCATCTTTCTCAATCGTCGCCCCTGTTAGAAAAGTCGCCGCTTTAGTCCGGCCTTGAATATCAAGATAAATCTCGGAGGGGACACCATTGCCATCATCAAAGCAGGTAATGTCGTAACGCGCCACTGAACCCGCGCTTTTTAATAGAGACCCCCCGTAGGTATCGGCAAACGCTTGGGTATTAAGCGTTAAAGCGACAACCATGGCCGATATGATTTTGGCTGAATAGGTTTTCATGATTTCTTCCTTTGCAAATGGACGCAGGCCAATAATTAACCCGACGCTTTCGTGGTTACTGAATAAGCCCCAGACGCAGCCCGGCCAACTCCCGCACGGATTCATCAGAATCCGCCAAAGCCTTTTCAAGATAAGGACGGCTCTGATAATTAAGCGCCATCCCATCAATCGCGGCAAGCCGCACCGCCGGGTCTTCATCGCTCACGGCCCCGGACAGCAGGCCCAAACTATTACCCCCATCCAAAACCGCCATCCCCGCCAGCGCGGCGGCGCGTACTTCACCCGCTTGGTCTTGCAACCCAGCCTGATAGGCCGCTCGCAGCGCCTCCTTATCAACGCCCTCCATCCGGCCCAATAATTCCAGGCCAGACGCCCGGTCTTCCGCCATCGCCGAAGAAATCATGCCCATTACCTTTTCAGGCGGCTGTGTCCGGGACGGCTGGCTTGAGGAAAAGGCCACGGGGTTTTCCGATACTGGCAGGGCGACTTTGGCGGCCTCATCCTTAAAGGTGGAAGCCAGCACCGTTATGCGAACAAGAATACCTTCCCCTTTGGCCTGAACTTCCTTCCCGGAATATTGGAATAATAAATCAGCGCCCTCCCCCAAAAGACACCGCAGCACCCGCTTGATAGACTCCCCATGGCAATTCAATGTTACCCGCCGTTCCGGCGCGTCGCCATACCGGATCGGAACACCGAGCTTACCAGCCAAACCATCCAACGCGGCCCCAAGCGTGGCCTCGCGCAAACTCAAGTTAATCTCGCCGGAACGCGCCACTTCAACCTTAACCAAACCCGCTGGTGATAACGGCTTTGAATCCACCGCTTTATCATTTGCCAGCGCTGGATTAATGGCTGCGATAACCAGCGCGAGCGCCCAGCCACGTTTTTTGTAAAACGGTGAATCGGACCGATGGAGAAACCTGGATATATTCATTTCTATCGGACCCGTAAACGGTAATTTAAGTAGGACTTACGCAACTATGGTTTTGGGTAAGTCCTGTTAATAATATCCCCATCATTTATCCCCGCCCGCCAATGGTCCCCCCATGTCCCCCCGCACATCCACCCAAAAATGCGGCAATCCCAACGCCGCCAGCCAATCCGGCCCGGCGTCTTCCTTGAGCATGGCGATGGTCGAGGCACTCCCCGCCACCACGCAGAACTCCGCCGCCACCGTCACCGCCGCCAACCGCCGCACCGGCCAGCCGGTCTTGGGATTCAGCACATGCCCGTAACGCACCCCGTCCACCACCAGGCAGCGCTCATAATCGCCGCTGCTGGCGAGACCGCCGGAATATAAGGAAACCGTTTGGATAAGCTCGCCCGGTTGGCGGGGATGGCGGACGCCCACCCGCCACGGTGCGCCGTCCGGGTGGGGACCAATGACGCGGATGTCGCCGCCCAGATTGACAAAGCCGTGCCGCACGCCCGCCTCCAGGCACAGCCCCGCCACCCGGTCGGCGGCGTATTCCTTCACCACCCCGCCAAAATCAAGCTCCAAGCCGGGTTCGGGAAATTCCAAGACCGACGCCGACCAACGCAGCCGGTGCCAGCCGACTTTAGCCAATAGCGCTTGAATTTGCGCCGGGTCGGGCAACACGCCCCGGTCGAAGCGCCAAGCGCGGCGCAGAATGCCGGAGGTGATGTCGAACAGTCCGCCGCTCTGCTGGTGGCAGGTCGCGGCGTAATTCAAGAGACCCGCGGTTTCATCATCCACGGCGATGCGGCCACCCGTGGCGGCGACGCGGTTGATGGCGGACAGGAAGCTATCGGGGCGGTAGCGGGAATAGCGGGATTCCAAGCGCTGCACGTCGGCAATGACAAGGTTCGAAACGCGCCGCGCCCCGGCATGACTGGTGGCGTAAAGCTGAAGCTCGCAAGGCGAACCCATCGCCTGGAAGGGGAAGCGGAAGAGCTTGGGGCGTCCGCTCAGAACATCAAGCTCCATGTGGCATACAGCGATCCTTTGCGCTCGACCTGATAGCCATGAACATCATCCAGCACCGGCTGCAACCACTCGACGCCCAACTGGTTGCCCTGGAAAGCGCCCTCCGCCACGGTGGCGTTCAGGCCAAAGCCCACGTCCCAATAATGCCCGCCGTAATTGGCCGGGAAATCCATGGTCCCCGAGTAGCTGGCCGAAGCCTTGTACTGGCCGTCGACCTTGCCTTGAGCCGTGTAGACGCCGCGCACGGAGGCGGACAGCCAATCCAAGACGTTATAGCCGCCCCAGGCGGTGGATTGGAACATATCGCCCAAGGCGTAACCGTAGGCGTTATGGGTTTCCAGCCGCTTGACGCCGCTCACCTGAGCGCCCCAGGACCAGTCGTCCGCGTGGCCGGTATAGGTCAGGCTGGGCCTAAAATCCCAGGTGCCGCTGCCAAGCTGCATCCCGTAGTCGTAGAAGGTCTGGCTGGTGGGCATCTTCAAGCCCGCGTCGCCGGACGGCGCCATGAAGCCCAAGGTGGCGTGGGCGTGATGGCCGGGCGCGTCGAGCAGCTTGAACAAGGCATACAGGCCGATGTCGCCCACCCCGCCCGTGGAATGGCCAAGCGCACCACCGTGGCTGTGGCTCACGCCCGTGGGCGGCGGTGCGCCCGTCGGTACCCGAAATTTCATGTCCATGTCCATGAACTGCGGCATCAGCATCAGGTTCAGCCAGTCGGTGGGCGCGTACATGAGGTCGAGCATGTGCATCTGCATCGACATCTCGCTGAGCGCGTAGCTGCATTTCCCGGCGCCGCAGCCACGGGCGATGATGGCCGGATCGGCGGCGTTATTCGGCCCGTGCAGCATGCTCCGGCTTTGCAGGCTGTACATATAGCGGTAGCCGACCATCACATCCCCGGCCTTGTCCAGCATGTGGCCGAACATAATGCCCGCCGGGGCGGGTCCGCCCGAATGCCCGGCATGGTGGTGATGGGCGTGGGGATCGTCGCCGCCCGACTGGAACGGCGCGGATAGATCGACCTTCAACCCGGCATTGAATTGGTAGTAATCGAAGTCGGCGTACTTCCCTTCCCCGCCCCCGCCCAGCTTGAGTCCACCGGCATGGGTGTAATACTCGAAGCTGCCTTCCAGGGTGACGGCCTTGCCCAGCTTCTTGCTGACGGTCACGCCGCCACTCAGGGCACCGAAGCCGGACAAGCGATAATCGCTGGAATAAGCGTCCAGCGGCACCTTGCTTAAATCAATTTGGCCGACACCGAGCTTGGGTTGCGCCTGCTTGAACAGGAAATAGGATTGGTAGAAATCCGCCGCGCCCTGGGAGTAATAGCGGAAGCGGGGGGTGATGGTCCAGCCGCCGCCCAAGGGTTGCACCCAATCCGCGTCGAAGGTGTGGGCGTTGATGTCCCAGTCGTCGTGGTAGAAGCGGTAGCCCAGGTGAACCGCCGCGTCCAGGCCGTCGATGTAATGCACGTAGCGGGCGTCCCAAGTGACTTGATTGCGCACGTCGGGCCGTTTCTCCAAGACCGCCTGCACTTCCGGCGTCAACAGGGCGGGCACGCCGGGAATACCCATATCCACCGGGGTCTGGTTCGGGTCCACGAAGATGAAATCCACCACCTTGTAGGGATTCGCCAAATAGCCCGTGCTGCGGGTGTAGCCGACGCCGCTTTCCAGCAGCGAATTCTTGGTCAGCACTTGGGTCAGCCCGAAGCGGGTGGCCCAATCCTGCCGGGTGCCATTCAGGAGGCGGGAATCGGTGCCATTCGGACCCGGCGTGACGTCGATCTGGCGGCGGTAATTGGAGTAATCGTAGTAAGGGCTGGCGTTGGGATCGAGCCGGGCGGTGATGTCGCTGTTGGTGTAGCTCAGCCCCAGATTCAGCGTGGTGAGCTTCTGGTTGAAATCCATCCGCCCGCCCAGGCTGGCGAAGGCCGAATGGTAATCGCGCTCCTCGGACAGCCCGCCGCCCACATCCACCGCCGCCTCGTCCCATTCGTGGGTGATCTTGAAAT
>NZ_JBTEKS010000115.1:0-11512 GCF_054333355.1 Methylomagnum sp.
GTGGGCTAAAGCCCACTCCCACGACATGGCCGCCATGCGCTCGGAATGAAAATGTGCCAGAAGGGATTACGACAGCCTGTCGCCGCCTTGGGTGCCCGCCCGTCGCCTGCTTGAAATCCCCCCGCCACATCCCAATCTCACGCCGCAACGATCCACTTTTTTTGCAGGTTTCATCATGCGAATGGACAAACTGACCGGGAAATTCCAAGCGGCGCTGGCCGAGGCGCAAAGCCTGGCCCTGGGGCGCGACCAACAATTCATTGAGCCGGTGCATGTCATGGCCGCGCTCATCGACCAGGAGGGTGGCACGGTGCGCCCGCTGCTGGCCCAGTGCGGCATCGCCGTCAATCCGTTGCGGGCCGCCGTCGGCCAAGTGCTGGACCGGCTGCCCAAGGTCGAGGGCGTGGGCGGCGATGTGCAGATTTCCAACGACCTGATGCGGCTCCTCAACCTTACCGACAAGCTGGCCCAGAAGCGCGGCGACCAGTTCGTCACCAGCGAAATCTTCGTGCTGGCGGCGCTGGAGGATAAGGGCCAGTTGGGCGACCTGTTGCGCAAGGCGGGCCTTAACCGCGAGGTGCTGGAAAAATCCATCGAGAACATGCGCGGCGGCGCCAAGGCCGACGACGCCAATGTGGAGGAGCAGCGCCAAGCGCTACAGCGCTACACCATCGACCTCACCGCCCGCGCCGAGCAAGGCAAGCTGGACCCGGTGATTGGCCGCGACGACGAGATTCGCCGCACCATCCAGGTGTTGCAGCGGCGCACCAAGAACAATCCCGTCCTGATCGGCGAGCCGGGCGTGGGCAAGACCGCCATCGTCGAGGGGCTGGCCCAGCGCATCGTCAACGGCGAGGTGCCGGAAGGCGTGAAGGGCAAGCGCCTCTTGGCCTTGGACATGGCCGCGCTGATCGCGGGGACCAAGTTCCGGGGCGAATTCGAGGAACGCATGAAGGCGGTGCTGACCGACATTTCCAAGCAGGAGGGCAAGGTCATCCTGTTCATCGACGAGTTGCACACCATGGTCGGCGCGGGCAAGGCCGAGGGCGCCATGGACGCGGGCAATATGCTCAAGCCCGCTTTGGCGCGGGGCGAGCTGCATTGCATCGGCGCCACCACCCTGGATGAATACCGGCAATACATCGAGAAGGACGCCGCGCTGGAGCGGCGTTTCCAGAAGGTGCTGGTGGACGAGCCGAATGTCGAGGACACCATCGCCATCCTGCGCGGCCTCAAGGAAAAGTACGAAGTGCATCACGGCGTTACCATCACCGACCCGGCCATCGTGGCGGCGGCGATGCTCTCGCACCGCTACATCACCGACCGCAATCTCCCGGACAAGGCCATCGACTTGGTGGACGAGGCCGGCAGCCGCATCCGCATGGAGATCGACTCCAAGCCGGAGGAAATGGATCGCCTCGACCGCCGCTTGATCCAGTTCAAGATCGAGCGGGAGGCATTGAAGAAGGAGACCGACGAGGCGTCGCGGCGGCGACTGGATGAATTGCAGGAGCGCATCGGCGAAATGGAGCGGGATTACGCCGAACTGGAAGAAATCTGGAAGGCTGAGAAGGCCACCTTGCAGGGCAGCACCGCCATCAAGGAGAAATTGGAAAAAGCCAAGCTAGACTTGGAGGCGGCACGGCGGGCCGGCGATTTGGGCCGGATGTCGGAACTGCAATACGGCGACATCCCTAAGCTTCAAAAAGAACTGGATGCCGCCGGGCAGGCCGACAAGCAGGAAACCAAGCTGGTGCGGAACAAAGTCACCGACGAGGAAATCGCCGAGGTGGTGTCGAAGTGGACCGGCATTCCCGTCTCGAAGATGCTGGAAGGCGAGCGGGAAAAGCTGTTGCAGATGGAGGGGCAAATCGGCCAGCGGGTGGTCGGTCAGGCCGAAGCGATTAAAGCGGTGTCCGACGCCATTCGCCGCTCTCGTGCTGGCCTCGCCGACCCGCGCCGACCCAATGGCTCGTTCCTGTTCCTCGGGCCGACTGGCGTGGGCAAGACCGAGTTGTGCAAGGCGCTGGCCGAGTTCCTGTTCGACACGGAGGAGGCCATGGTGCGCATCGACATGTCCGAGTTCATGGAGAAGCACTCGGTGGCAAGGCTCATCGGCGCGCCGCCCGGCTATGTGGGCTACGAGGAGGGCGGCTATCTGACCGAGGCGGTGCGGCGCCGCCCTTACTCCGTCATCCTGCTGGACGAGGTGGAGAAGGCCCACCCGGATGTGTTCAACGTGCTGCTGCAAGTGCTGGACGATGGCCGCCTGACCGACGGGCATGGCCGCACGGTGGATTTCCGCAACACCGTGATCGTGATGACGTCCAACCTGGGTTCCGACCGCATCCAGGAATTGGCGGGCGAGGAGAACTACCAGGAAATGAAGGCGGCGGTGATGGAGGTGGTGACGCATTACTTCCGGCCCGAGTTCATCAACCGGGTCGATGAGGTGGTGGTGTTCCATCCCCTCGCGCAAGATCAAATCCGCGCCATTTGCCGGATACAGATCGGCTATCTACAGAAGCGGTTGGCGGAGCGCGATATAGGGCTTGATGTCAGCCCTGTTGCGCTGGATATGCTGGGCGAGGCGGGTTTCGATCCCGTGTATGGGGCGCGACCGTTGAAGCGAGCCATCCAGCAGCAATTGGAAAACCGGCTGGCCCAAGACATCCTGGCTGGCAAAGTCGCGCCGGGACAAGCGGTGCGGGCGGACATGGAGGATGGCGGGATCGTCTTCCATGTGCGGGCAGGGAACGCCTGAAGCGGCTTGGTGTAGGGCGGTGGGAACAAAATCCCACCGCCCGGCCCTTTGGCGGAATGAAAAAATTGCAAAAATGTCGATTGCAAAATCTCTGCTACACTTAAAATCGTCCCTTGCTAATCGCTGCAATGAACGTGCCTTGGCCGTTCATGCTCTCAACGGCTGCCGCTATGTATGGTTTCTCCCGGACGGGTGCCGCCGTGTGTTGAATGGGTGAGGAGGCCGGAATGCCAGCCAGAGGTATTTGATTGGAAAATGCGACCCCGTTATCGTTTTGTCTTGAATCGGGGTAGCAAAATTGGGGGAGTCTTTTACACTTTGATTAGCAATAAGATACTCGTGAACATTCCCGATCAGGCTTGCCTGATGTGGAATAAATTATCGGTATGGTCTAGGCTTCCGGTACACCGAGTGGAACAGATTAAGAGGGTTTCTCGTCCTTTGATGAATGTCAGGAGTGAGAGTTCTCAGCGAGCGGGCACGAAATATATCTCAGGTCCGAATCGCAGTCAGAGCGCAGTGGGTGCACAGCTCGGAGGTGGCTTTCGGAGTTTTATTTCGAGGGCAACGGGCGGAACGGACAGGTGTTCGGCCGCATAATCGAAACTTAACTATTGAATTCAAGTTGTAGCCAAATTAGGAGAACAACACATGGATATGCGCAAACTTTTGTGCTTCGGCCCGATGGGAGCCAATGAAGAAATATTGGGCGTCCTAAAAGCCAATGGCTGGGACGTATTTGTGGCGTCTCGGTTGGATGAGGCTAAAAACCTCATTGATACCCACGGGTTTAATATAGGGATAATACTGTTCGGCCCGCGTGAGCACGCCGACTTGCTGCCAGTCCACAGCCTGCTGGCCATGCGTTATCCCATGGAATGGATTGCTATTTTGCCCCCGCAAGCTTTGCAAGCCCGCGAAGTTTGCCAATTGATCGCCCAAGGTTTCTATGACTATCACACGCTTCCCCTTGATTCCGAACGCTTGCAGTTTACGTTGGGCCACGCCTACGGGATGGCTTTGGTTATGAAGCGCCTGCGCACTCAAACGGCCAGCCTCGGCGACGAGGGAATCATCGGTTGCAGCCCGAAGTTCACCAAGCTTGTCTCGGATGTGGAAAGGGCGTCCAGCCTGGACGTGTCCGTCCTGGTCACGGGCGAAAGTGGTTCCGGCAAAGAGATGGCCGCCCGCGCCATTCATCGGCGCTCGCCCCGTGGCGACAAGCCGTTCGTGGTGGTGAGCTGCGGCGCCCTCTCGTCCAACCTGATGCAGTCCGAATTGTTCGGGTTCGAGAAGGGCGCGTTCGCTGGCGCGTACCGCTCTAAAGAGGGCAGCATTGAGAACGCCATGGGCGGCACGCTGTTCCTCGACGAGATCGCCGAGCTTCCCGCCGATTTGCAGGGTCCGCTGCTGGACTTCCTGCGGGAGAAGACCGTGCGCCGGGTCGGCGGCATCAAGGATATTCCGGTGGATGTCCGGGTGATCGCTTCCACCCATGTGGATTTGGAGAAGATGGTGGCCGACGGCACCTTCCTGGCGGACCTGTACCACGCCATCAGCCCGCTGATCGTGAACGTGCCGTCCCTGCGGGAGCGCCGCGACGACGTGGAACTGCTGGCGAAGTACTACCTGGACCTGTTCGTCAACGAGAAGTACCGCCACATCAGCGGCTTCACTCCGGAGGCCGTGACCGCCATGCAGCGCTACGAGTGGCCGGGCAACATCCGCGAACTCATCAACCGGGTGCGTCGCGCCATGGTGATGTGCGAAGACCGCTGGATCACCGCGCCGGACTTAGGACTGCCGCTGGCTGACGCCAACACCGGCAAGTTCACTGGCCCCATCATGACCCTGGAAGAGGCCAAGGCCGAAGCCGAGAAGGAAATCATCCAGCTCACCCTGCGGGCCACGGAAAACAATATTTCCAGGGCCGCACGGCAACTGGCGGTGTCCCGCATGACGCTGTACCGCTTGATGGATAAGCACCGCATCCGCAGTTCAGCCGCCAGCGTGGCGGCGGGATTGCGCTAAGTCGGCGATTTCGGAGGCCACGGACGGTTTCCTGCGGGTTTGGGTCGGCCTCTCCGCTTTCGGTAAGCGCAGCCCCAGCCAATCCAACCAAAAATACGGCACCTGAACGGTGCCGTATTTTTTGCGTGTTTCGCGGGGTGATGGGATGGCGTGCGCCTGACCCGCCCCACGATTCGCGAATCCCTCAAGCCGGGGGACTTCCCGGTTTCCCCTCGTGTGTTACTCTTTATCGGCGCGGATTTCCGGCAGGAATTCCGCCCCTCTTGTCGTCTTGGACGCTAGCGCCCGGAAGGCGTGCCCCCAGGGCGGAACGGATCATTTGATTAGGGAAGATCATCCATGCGCAAGTTTAATTCTCCAAAAACCCGTCGCTGGGCGGGATTCCCCCTCCTTATTTGTTTGGCCGCCGCCGGACTGGGCGGTTGCGATTGGACCAAGCCCAAAACCACAGCGGAATACCTGTCTGAAGCCCAGGCCTTGCGGGGCCAAGGCAATTTGAAGGGCGCCATCATCGAGTTGCGGAACGCGCTGCAACAAAATCCCGATGACGGCATCACCCGGGCGTTGCTGGGCCGGGTCGAAGCCGAGGCGGGCGACGGCGCCACGGCGGAGAAAGACCTGCGGCGGGCCATGGCGCTACAGGTGCCCAAGGGCGGGCTGCTCAAGCCGCTGGCCGAAGCGCTGCGGATTCAGGACAAGCATCAAGCCTTACTCACCGAGATCATGCCCGCCGAAGCCTTGCTGGCCAGTGATCGAACCCGGCTGCTGGCTTGGCGGGGCGACGCTTGGCTGGCCCTCGGCAAGCCCGATAAGGCCAAGGCCGAATATCAGCAAGCCCTCGCCCTGGACGGCAACGCGCCCCTCGCCAAGCTGGGGCTGGCCCGTCTCGCTCTGCTCGAAAATCAGCCCGACGCAGCCAAGCGCTTAGTGGCCGAAGCGCTGGCGGTTGATGGGAAGGAACCGGCCCTCTGGCATTTTCAGGCGGGATTGTGGGAGCGCGCGGGCGAACTGGCCAGGGCCGAGGCGGACTACACCCAAGCCATGAACCTGCGCCGCCTCAATCAAGG
This sequence comes from Methylomagnum sp., assembly GCF_054333355.1. Lineage (NCBI taxonomy): Bacteria > Pseudomonadati > Pseudomonadota > Gammaproteobacteria > Methylococcales > Methylococcaceae > Methylomagnum > Methylomagnum sp. The sequence goes on from NZ_JBTEKS010000115.1 coordinate 5,863, forward strand.
CGACCGGATAGGCCGTGCCTTGGCGCGGATTGCCCTGGGAAAATATGCCGAGGCCAGTCAGGATATTGAAGTTCTGAAGCGCGAGGCGCCGAACAGCCACTTCACCCATTACGCCGAGGGCTTGCTGGCGCTAAGGCTCGGCAAATTCGCCGAAGCGCAAACGGCGCTGGAGCGCTCGGAGCGGCTCAACGACAAACACCCGCTCACTTATTACCAGTTGGGCTTGGCCCATCTGAGCCAGAACCATTCCGCCCAGGCCGAGCAATCCCTGACCCGTTTCCTCCAAGCGGTGCCAGGCTCCCTGGCCGGCACCGAACTCATGGCCTTGGCGAAATTCCAAAAGCGGGATTTCGAGGGCGTCAAACACCTGCTCGCGCCCGTGCTGCAATCCCGCCCCGAGGATGTCCCCGCCCTCAAGCTCATGGGCCAAGCGGAGATCGGCCTGAACCACATTCCAGGGGGCATCGAATATTTGCAAAAGGCCGTCGCGCTCGATCCCAACTCCGCCGCAACCCGGCAAGGGCTGGGATTGAGCCTGTTGGCCCAAGGCGAAAAAGCGCAAGGCTTGGCCGAATTGGAAGCCGCCGCCGCGCTGGAACAGAACTCAGCGCAGCCGGACGCTTGGATTGCCCTCGTTCACATCCAGGCGGGCGAGCCTGACCAAGCCCTTGCCGCCATCAACAACATCCGGGCGAAATCCCCCGACAGCGAACTCGCCGACCATTTGCTGGGTCGGCTGAGCCTCGCCAAGAACGACTTGCCGACGGCGAAGGAAGCCTTCGGGCGGGCGCTCAAGAAAAAGCCGGGCGACCCGGCCATCAGTCATCAACTGGCGCAACTGGCCTTGCGGGAAGGCAAGCCCGACGAGGCCCGGCAATGGTACGACGGCGCTCTGCGGGCCAATCCGCAAAATCTCCCGCTGCAAATGGAATTGGGCAAGCTGGACGCCCTGGAAGGCCAGTTCAAGACCATGGCCGAGCGCATGGACACCGCCATCAGGGACAACCCGGACGTCTTGCGGCCCCGCTTGATCCGGGCCGAGTATGCCTTGCGTCTGAGCCAGCCCGACCGCGCCCAAGCCTTGCTGGAACAAGCCCCTTCCCAATATTCCCGCCACCCGGAGCTGCTCGCGTTGTTGGTTCAGGCCCGCCTGGACAACGGTCAGGCCAGCCGAGCCTTGGACGCGGCCAGGCTCCTCACCGAAGCCACGCCGCAATCGGCCATGGCTCATTACTTGTTGGCGGTGGCCCAGGGCGACAACGGCAATTCCAAGGACATGCGCAAATCCTTGGATCGGGCCGTGGCGCTGGACCCCGCCTTCGGACCCGCCCGGCGGGCCGAGGTGAAGCTGTTGGCGATGGAGAAAAAGTACCCGGAGGCCGAAGCCCGCTTGAACAAGCTGGTGGAGGAGCGGCCCGACGACCCGGAGGTGTTAAGCCTCAAAGGCTGGTACGCCAGCCTCCGGGGCCAGCATCAGGACGCGGCGCAGGCTTATCGGAAATTGCTGGAAACGGCGCCGGGCACCCGCGTCGCCACCCGGCTGGCGCAGGCGCAATGGCAGGCCGGGGACAGGGCGGGGGCGGTCGCTTCCCTGGAAACATGGCTGGACGGCCACCCGGATGACGGACTTGGCCGTTATGTGCTGGCGGGCCTGTACCGGGAAACGGGAAAGCGGGAAGCCGCCCGCCAGCAGTTGGAAAAGTTGTTGGAATCCAGCCCGCGCAATGTGCCCGCCATGAACGACCTCGCTTGGCTGTTGCGGGACAGCGACCCGGCGCGGGCCGTGGAACTGGCTGAGCGGGCGGCGGAGGCGGCTCCGCAATTACCCATGGTGCTGGATACCCTGGCCGCGATATTGATGGACCGGGGCCAAGACCTCCGCGCCGCTGACTTGCTCAAGCGGGCCGTGGCGCTTGATCCTGGCAATCCGTCCATTAGCTACCGGCTGGCTGTCGCGCTGAATAAAGCGGGCCGCACCGGGGATTCCCTCAAAACCGTCAAGAGCTTGCTGTCCGATGACCGGCCCTTCCCGGAACGCAAGGACGCGCAGGCGTTGTTCAACCGCGTGGCCACCCAGGCTGGGGAATAGTTTCGTAGGGTGGGTGGCAACGATAAAGGCCGACTCGGTTTTCAAAACCGAGTCGGCCTAACCCGGCTGAATAAGGAGTGAGTGATGAAGATCGACTACAAGGATGTGCTGTTCACCAGTCTGGGCTTGCTGCTCACCCTCGGCCTCACCGGCTTGGTGATGAATTTCGCGGCGCCGGTGCTGGCCCGTGGGTTCGGCGCCTTATATGCCTTGGGGTATGGCATCGCGCTCTTGCTGGTGTATGGGGGCGTGGCGGCGGTTTATCTGCGGTTGCTGACCCGCTTCTATCCATTCCGCGAGGGCGTCTACGATTTCGACCACCCGCAATTCACCCTCTGGAAGCACTGCACCTTGATCGGCGATCTCGCCAAAGTGGGGCTGGGGCCGTTGAATCTGGCAATGACGCGGGTGCTGTATTACCGGGTGTTGGGCGTCAAAATCGGGGCCAATGTCGCCATAGGCCGGGTCAATATCACCGACCCCTTGCTGACCGTGTTCGAGGACTTCGCCGCCGTGGGGGATGGCACCATCCTGGGCGCTCACTCGATCACCTCCGACCGCTTCGCCCTGCAAGGCGTCCGGGTGGCGCGGGGCGGCACCGTGGGCGCGGGCTGCGTCATCGCGCCGGGCGTGGTGGTCGGCGAGAACGCCGTGGTCGCGGCCATGTCCCGGGTGAACAACGGCACCAAGATTCCGCCGGGGGAATTCTGGGACGGCATACCCGCCGTGAAGGTTAGGGATATTCGCCCGTCGCGTTGGAAGCTCAAATCGTAGGATGGGTGGAGCTTTAGCCCGGAAGTGATGGGTTTCGCTGCGCTGCACCCATCCTATAAAAGGGTATTTATAGATGGATTCCAAACCCAATCAAAAACAGCCGGGCATAATCGCCAATCATGCCGCCCTCGCACGGTCGGGCGAATACATGAATCAGGGAATAAAACTGCAAGGTGCCGTACACGGCCAGTATATCCAACAGAATTCGCCAATCCCGCGTCCAGGGTTTGCGCTGGCTTTTTTTCTGCAACAAATAAAGCTCGGTGAACGAAATCCCAAAGCCCAGCAGCAAAAAATACGGCCAAGTTTGCAATACCGACGAGATATTCTCGAAGCGCAAGCCCTTGTAATAAAACTCTTCAGGCAAATGTCCCCAAAATAAATTACCGAAGCACGCCGCCGCCATGGTCGCGACGAAAATCCGCAAGCGGGTATGTTCGCGGAACCAACGGAAGAATACCGGGTAGAAAAATGCCCGGACCAGAAACTCCCGGTAATGAAACGTGAACCGCGCCCAAAATGCCACCAAATTAGTGGCAAGCCAGGGGCGGTTGAAATACGGGTCCATGCGGTAGCCAAATACTCGCCACATTCCCGTTTTGAAATGCAGCACCGCCGCCCATACCATGAACCAGCGGACCTGATCCAGCAGCGTGGTCGATAATACCGAAGCCGTGCTGGCTTGCCCGGTATGCACGAAGTCGCAGACTAAATCCTTGGTGAGCGCCCGATGGACATTCGGCCCGAAATGGGTGAATGCCTCCACCAACGATAAGCGTATCCATTCCCCGAAAACCAAATAAATCAGGGCCACGCCCCAGATTTTTATGCCCTCAATGGCTAATTTGTTTTTGTCCTCGGCCAGAAAGTTTTTACCGAGATAACTATACCCCTGGCCAATGGTGACGCCCCAATGCCAATTGGGCAGCACGGCGGGGGTGAGAAATACCGGCAGATAATCGGTAATCGGCAGGTTTTTCGGCACCTGCCCAGCGTTATAGTCGATGTGGTACATCATCAGCCGCTCCCACTGCCAGAAAAACAGCAGAAACCCTAACGGCAATTTCCAGGCGCTGCCGTCCAGACCTTCAGCGAAGGCGCCCAGCAGCACGACGATCAGCGGGGATTGGATGGAGATGGTGCGTAAGGCAGCGAGGGCGCGGGGGTGGTTTTCCAGGCGCGGCAGTCCGTGCAGTTGCAATCCCATGGCGACGGCACCCCAGATCAAGGCCACCGCCGGGGACGCGCCCGCATCGGCGGCGAAGGCCCAATAGCCCAGGGTTCCGGCGGCGATGGCGATGCCTAATCCCTGCCGGGGCGGCGGGGCGTGGAATAGCAGGTAAATCACCAGGTGCGCGGCCAGCAAGCCAGCCACGGCGGGACCGCCGTACAGAATCAGTCCGGCGACCAGGAACCAGGGCACCAAGGACGCCTGTTTGAAGCGCATCGGCAGGAAATAAGCGCACAGGAACGCCCCGGCGATGACCCCGAACAGGACGAGGCGCTGGTCGTCATTCGCTAGGTCCGAAGTGCCTCGGTATAACCACAATTCGCTATCGACGTTGCGGTCTTCGTCGAACACCCCGGCGGGCACCCACCCCGCCCATTCCGCGACTTGCTTCGGCAGGGGCAGGCCCAAAGGTGCCGCCACCTGGGTGAACAAATAGGCGTACAGCGCCAGCATGGCAAGCACCGCCGCGACCGCCCGTGGGCTGTGCCGGGCGGCATTCCGCGCCTTCTGCTCGGGAGTGGCGGGGCGGTCACGGAGCAGGCCCGCCATGGCTTAGGCCGGGAGTTTGGACAGCACGAAGTTTGAAAGGGTATCCAGCGTCTCGAAATTCTCCGCGCTAATATCGCTATCCCGCATCTTGATACCGAATTGCTTTTCCAGAAATAACACCATATTGATGACTTCCATGGAGTCGGCGAACCATTCATCCAGGAGTTGGGTGGTTTCGGTTAATTCCCCGGTTTGGCCTTTAGCGTTTTGTTGGAGATAGGTTTTTAGGTGGTTGATGATGGTGGGTTTGTTCATGGTTTTCGCGTGTTTGAAAGTGGTTAAGTCAGGGGGGTTATAGATTTCGGAAAGCGGATAGGTTATAGGATGGGTGGAGGCACACAGTGAGGGAAAGCCAATCCCGAAAGCTTGTCCGTGCGCCGCAACCCATCTTGGTTGTCATACCATTTTGATGGGTTATGGTGCGCCGGTTAACTTTCCAAATTCGCCGCCCCTTATGGCGCACTTTCACCCATCCTATAGATTATGAGGGTTCATAATGTTATCCCCAGCCCAATCAAAAACAGCCGGGTATAGTCGCCCAAGCTGCCGTTGTTGCAGGGCGTGATGAAAACGTGAATCAGCGAATAAAACTGTATGGTGAGATAAGCCGCCACTATATCCAGCGGAAAGCGGCGGTCAAAGGTCCAGGGTTTGCGCTGGGTCTTGGTTTTCTTATGTAGCAGGTAAAGCTCGGTGAATGAGATTCCTATTCCCAGCAATAAGAAATACGGCCAGGAACCCAGTATGTCCATAGCGCTGATTGAGTATTTGCCGTCGACACCCTCGACGGCGGCGAAGGGCAGATGGCCGATGAATAGATTGCCGAAACACGCCGCCGCCATGGTGGCCGCGAAAATCCGTAGCTTGGTATTGTCTCGGAAGTAACGGAAAAATACTGGGTAAAAAAATACCCGCACCAAGAATTCCCGATAATGGAAGGTGAAGCGGGTCCAGAATGAGACTAGGTTGGTGCCTAGCCAGGGATGGTTATAGTAAGGGTCGCAACG
>NZ_JBTEKS010000116.1:0-11437 GCF_054333355.1 Methylomagnum sp.
TAGCTGAGCCACCGCCTCCGAGCTGATGGATGCTAAGGCGGAATGGAAGTCATCGGTATCTATGGCGTTATTGACGACTGAAATGCGCTCGACTGGAAATTCTTTTGATTTGACGATTGCGGCGCTCAACTCGGTATAGGCGAACCACCAATCTACCGGGGTTAATAGCGCCGCTTTAAGGGTTTCCCGGAAGCCATTTTTGCCACCCGCCTGAAAGTTTTGGCCGTGGCCCCAATAAGCCACTCGCTGTAGACCACATTGACGGGCGGCGAGCAGTCCATAATTCAGCAATAGGGAGTTAGCCTGTTCGACAATCACCAGATCGGAAGCCGCCACAATACTCAAGCAGGGTTGCCACACCAGATTCAATCCCGCGAAGCGTATATAGCGGTTATTGATGCGTGTGGCCCAATCTCTCGGGAAATCGACCGTGACCGGCACCGTACCCGGCCATTCCTGCCCATATACCAAGTGTAAATGGATGGCCCGTTCGCGTAGCCGTTCATGTAAACGGTCAAAAAAAGCTACCCGATAATGCGGCAAAACCCGTTGCACAATGACGACCGACCGGCTTGATGAAGCGTGTTTTTTCATGCTGGGATGATATTAGCGGGCCGTGGGTAAATACTTGTTAAGGCGATTTCTAGGAAAGAATATCTTTATAGGATGGGTGGAGCGTAGCGAAACCCATCGCAATGCGGCCCGGTTCGATGGGTTTCGCGAGTACGCTCCACCCATCCTATATCCAGCTCAACGGGTACGTTCATTTCCCAAAATCACGTAAAACAATCATGGCGCAATACTTGGCCTCCGCTGGACGCGCCGGAACAAGTCCGGGCTGGTCAGATACGCCAGTAACAGACCGCCGCCGCCGAAGCCCAGCGCGTAAATTACCGCGTCCACAAGCACGGGATGTTGCGTGTAGGCGATATAACACGCCGCGCCGACCAGCACCGCGCAGGGCAGGCTACGTACCAGCGAGCGCCGCAACAGCCCAGCCATCCACAGCATCAGCCCGGTATCGACCAGTCCCCGCAGCGCCCAGGCCAGGGCCGCGCCAGTCAAGCCCCACGCTGCCAGGCATAGCCACAGCACGGCGATATATGGGAGGAATTCGGCCATTTGAAACTTGGCGACCAGATCGGGTCGACCCCTCGATTGCAGCAACACCCGCGCCATGAAAACCGGCCCATTCAGCCACATCCCGACCAGAAAAATTTGGCCCAGCGGGGTGGCGCGTTCGGCCACATCCTGCCCCACCCACAGCGTCAGAAAGGGACCGAGCGCAAACATGGCGGGCGCCAGCAGCGCCGTCATCATCGCGATGAGTTGCAGCACGGCCCGCTCGGCCTGATCCCGCGCCTGTCCCGCGTCGACCAGCTTGGATAGCCTTGGAAACAGCGACCGTTGTAGGGCGTCCGGCAGAATCCGAACCTTGTCGGTCAGCCCAAAGGGGACGCTGTAAAACGTGACGGATTGAGCGCCCAACGCCACGCCGATTAATAGGCGGTCCACGCTTTCCATGATGGGATTGGCTAGCCCCGTCACCGCCGACCACGCGCCATACCCCAGCAGCGGGCGCACCTCATGCCGCGCCACGCCTCGGATGGTCCTGATTCGCAGGTGCAAAATCGCGGCGATGAGTTGGGCCGAAGCGTAAGCGCCACGGGCGGCTATCGCGGCGGCGACCATCACGGCCAGACTCGGACCCCAATACCACACCGCGACTAAAGGGCTGACCTGAAAAACGGCGAAGCCGACAAGCTGCAACAGATTGGTGGTCCCGAAGCGCTCGCGGCCTTCTAGCGCTCCGACCGCGACGGTGCCAAGCGCATTCACCGGCACCCAAGCGGCCATCCACGGCAGCGCGTCCGCCATCTCGACCGTCAGCGCCTCGCCGACCGTGAAGACATAATCCAGCAGCATATAAGCGCTGCCATATAGGATTCCGACACCCGCCACGGCGAAGGCCATACTCAGCCAAAACGCGGTCCAGAACACGGTTTGCCGCTCCTGCACGGCGCTTTCTTGAAGTGGCGCGATGCGGTTGGCGACGGCGCGGGGCAAGCCTAAATCGAACACCGCGAAATAACTTAAAAACGTCCAGATAATGACCCAAGCGCCATAGCGGGCCGACCCGACTAACTGTAGATAAAGCGGTACTGTGGCAAGTGAAATCGCCGCTGGAATTAGATTACCGGCGATATTGAAAATGGTATGGCGTTTAACCGACATGCCCGGCTCCCGGCCTAGCTCTCTGCGGCGATAGGCTCAAGTCGATTTACCTTGAACCATCTGCCCATAATCCTGGCGTTGATAAGGATATATTAAAGCTGGTCTAATTGATTTCCCTTGATCTGGCACCGGATTTGAAGGCCGAAGATGCATCGCAAATGCAGCCAGCATGAAGAATAGGACACTATTGAATACCGTCACCGCATAAATCACATTCTCGGATATATTGGAAATACTTAAGAATACCAATAAATAGAATTCCGCTGGATATTGCCGGGCGGTGTCGTTACCGTATAGCCGCCAAATAGACGCCACAATCAAGCTTAAATAGAAGAAGGTGCCGACGAAGCCCGAATCCAATAGGGATTGCATATAACCGCTGTGCATGGTGGTCATGCCGATACTGCGGTTGGCGCTTAAATCATCCGATTTAGCATCGAAACCCACGACATTGCGATCATCAATAAAAGCCGTGGCCCCGGCGGTCAATCCCAATCCCACAATCGGGTTCTCATAATATTTATAGAGGGCTTTATTCCAAAGCTCTAGTCGTCCCGTAAGATTGGTGATTGATTCCACCCGTGCGAACTTCTTGACGGAATCACCTTTGATCCGTACGTCAGCGATATATACCCCGGCAATGAGTATGGCCCCGATCAGGCCCAGGCCCGTGATAACTTTGAAGCTATGTCGAAAATAAATGGCATAGGTGGCCATGCCCGCCACAAACGCCGCCACCCAGAAGGTTCGCGACTGGGTGAGCAACAGACAGGCCGCCGCACAAACGAAGGCACCCGCCCGCAACCAGAGACGCTTGTTTTTCCAGAAAAAGCAAATCCCCATTAGCACGCCCGCACTCGCGCCGGTAACGCCCGATTTGGGAAAGACTCCCCGGAATCTTAGCTCGCCAGCATAAAGCACTTCATAGGCGAGATTAGGCTTCACCACATATAGCGCGAGGCTGATTATCATCAATAGCGAGTAACCCCAGAAGGTGGCATTCAAAATAGCGGCCTTGATTGGCTCGGGATTCTTCGATTCGCTACAAGCGATGGAAAAAATTAGTACCGTAGCCACGGAGAGCGTTTGAAACCCAACATAGACTAGAGAATCGGTGACAGCCAGAGATAGGAATATAGCGACTAAATAACCAAACTGCGGCCAATAGCGTGGCATAGCCCGTAGGACTTTGGGTTGTAGCATTCCATAGAAACCCATTAACGCGACCAGCACGAGGGAAACCCCTCTCAATACCTCGAATGGCGCATTGAAATAAAGGTTATTTCTCGCGATAAGCGAAAAGACTAGAAAGGTGGCCGCGTATTTCATAGGAGTAAGCGCCAAATCAACTTGGAGTGCAAGGCTTGCCTTGCCTTCCAGAACAGCACAAGGCAAGCCTTGCACTCCAAAAGCCCTTGTCAAACGGTAGCATCGACAGGCTTAGTTTATAAAACACCAAACTAAGCGCCAATGGTCAACCGGCGCAGCTTATTCAGCGCTCGCGCTACGAAATTGCCGATACTGCCGGGTAACTTCACGAGCAGGTATTCAAGTTTCGCCACGCCTTCAATTTGGCGAATCCATTTCTTGGGATGCACCCGTGCTAGGGCTTGAATATCGGTGTGTGCCGCTGCCGTCGCGAGAGAGGGATACTGATTCAAGCAATCCTTGTGAACATAAAGAAAGGTGTTTTGTGCATAGTAGTATGCACAATCAGGCCGATTCCAAACTTCATTACGAATCACATCGGCGCAGACATAGCCACGGCGGGCGAACTTTTCCGCCCAATATTCCGGCCATTGCTCATTGACATGGTGGTCGCCGCCCTGATGAGGTATCGCGGCACCGAACAGAATCACTGGCGCAAGACCGCACAAAAACTCGACAAAACCATCCGCGTCCCGCTCGTGGAGATGCTCGGCAACTTCCAGGGATTCGGCGAGATCGAACCGCCGTCCTAGCGGTGTGGGCCTGGATAATTCCATGGCCGTGAACTGGGCGGCATCAATCAATAATTGGTCCCGCTTGACATAAGCGCCGTCAAGACCGCGTATCTCAGCGCCCCGCTCCTGCCAAACTTTCAGCCAAGTGCCGATACCACAGCCCACATCCACCACGCTGGACGGGGGCTGAATATGGTTTAGCACCACTTCAATAACTGCCTTGGCGGAGGCCATGGATTCATCCATGTAGCCCGCGTAAAAACCCTGATGATAATATTTGCTGGTACTCACTTAATATCCCAAGTCAGGTGAATTAATCGACAAACTAATCCAATCATAATTCAAGCAGGTTTCCGTGCATCCACAATCAAAGACGTGTAGCGCAAATTCCCCACCCGCATACTTTCCTGCTTATCGAAGCGCACGGAGCGGTTAATATGCCCGTCTTCGGAGTTCCAAAGCACCGCGTGGAAGCTGCCCGCCGCGTCGAAATACTCCAGCGGCTCGACCTGGAAACCCACGGATTCCAGCAAGCCAGCCAAGCTCTCAAACGTGAAAAATACCTGATGCCCATCCTTAGGGGGCGCGACCTCGGCCACATATTCTATATCCTTGCGGTTGCCATCCGGGACAGCAATCCTAAATACGCCACCGGGTTTTAAATAATCATAAGCCAAACCCAACATGATCCGGTTTTGTTCCATGCTGAGGTGTTCCAAGACATGCTCCGCCAATAAACGGTCGATACTGCCGGGATTAAGGAATTTATCCCAATCCTCCGCCTTGAGTATGTCCAAGGTATATATATCGGTGGCAATCCAGCCGTGATAGCGCAAGCCACCCGCACCTATCATCAGCTTTAACGGAACGCCCTGCTTGCTGTGGGCTTCGATGGCTTTGGTTATCCGCGCCGATGCCACACCCGAGGTGGCTTTAAAATAGGTTTCGCGGATCAACGCCCGGATACTATATGGAATCCATCCTCTAAAATTTAGGCCCGCCATTATTTCAGACATAAAGTTGTTTTCCTCTTCATAACAAGCCCCCGTCTCAATTAACTCGCTCATAACTCAGCCCCTCCGGTGTGGATGGACGTAACGGGGTCGCGTTGCGAATCACGCGAATACCTAGCCAGAGCGTCCATTTCTTCGGCCCAAATTTCAAGGACCAAGACGCTGAAACATAGCTGAAACCAGGCGCTTAAACGGGAACGGCTGGATAGAAACCTTCTCGCAGCGAGCGGAGTGATAATGTCTTGCCGCACCAGATACCCGTCGGCGACATGGGCGCCGTAGGTTTTGCCCAAGGCGTCGAACCACGCCAGCACGGGCGGTGAAAAACCGGTTTTTGGCCGTTGCAATACCCATTCCGGCAGCAACCGCCCGAGTGCCCCTTTCAGCCAAGCCTTGGAACCCAACCCGTCATCGGCGCGATGCTTGCGGAGACCGACCACGGTTTCGGCCAGCCGGTAGTCGCAGAACGGCAACCTGAGTTCGACCCCATGCGCCGACGACAGCCGGTCGCCCTGCGCCAAACCGTTCTCCCGCAAATAACCTTCCAAGAGATATTGAGTCACCATAATATCGGTGCCGATGCCATCGCCTGGAGCGGCAAAGGCGTGGGCTGGCGAGGACGCCGCGCCGTCCGCGAAATAGCCTGCGGCGAACATGCGCGGCTTCAGGTATTCCGCCATGCGGAACGAGCGGGTGAATTGATAGGGTTGCCGCAACGCGCCGCCCCGACAGTCCGCTCGGCCCCAGCCGTACACATGCGACCCCACGGCCTGCGCGTAAGCCTTGATATCCGTGTGGAGCGGGCCTAATTGGGCGAGTTCGTCCCACAGCCCGCCGCGCCCCGGCGCCGGACGCCGCAACCACGCCACGCTTTGCCGCGCCCATGGATAGCCCCAGGCCAATTCGTCGGCCCCCTGCCCTTGCAACAACACCGGACAGCCCGCCGCCCGCGCCGCTTGGGCGATGGAGTAATAGCCATAGCCCGCGATGTCCGAAATCGGATCGTCGCGGCACAGGTTAAGCGCCCGGAAATCCCGCACCACGTCCGCCAGCCCGATTTCGATTTCATGGCTGGGCAGGCCCAATTGCTTGGCGAACGCCACCGCCGGGGTGCGCTCGTCCTGGACATGCTGGCCCTCGTAGCCGACGGTGAAGGTTTGCAGCGTGCCGGGATATTTGTCCGCGACCAGGGCGGCGATGGCGCTGGAATCAAACCCCGCGCTTAAGGCCACGCCGACCGGCACATCGGAGCGCACGATCAACTCGCAGGCTTGATCCATCTCGGCGGCGATGGTTTCTTCCGGGTCGGTGGTGAGCGCGGGCGCGTCCTCGATACGCCAATAGCGGCGCTCGGTCAGGGTCCAGGTGTCCGGCTGGATTTCCAACAGGCAACCCGCCGGCAGTTTGCGGACGCCTCGAATCGCCGTGCGGGGTTCCGGCACCCAGTGGTAGTGCATGAACAAGTCCACGCCCACCGGGTCCAGTTCAAACGGCACTTGGCCCGTTGCCAGCAGTCCCTTGGCTTCCGATGAGAACAACAGGCTGCCGGGCCGCTCGTAGAGGTATAGCGGCTTCTCGCCGAGCCGGTCGCGGGCCAGAATCAAGCGGCGGGCCTTCGCGTCCCACAAGGCCAGCGCGAACATGCCGCGCAATGGCGTGAGGAAGTCCAGCCCCAGCCATTCGTACAGGTGAACAATCACCTCGCAATCGCTGCCGGTGCGGAACACATGGCCGCGCGTTTCTAACTCGGCCCGGAGTTCGCGGTAGTTGTAGATTTCGCCGTTGCACACCAAGGCGACGGAACGATCCTCGTTGTAAAGCGGTTGCCAGCCGCCGTTGAGGTCGATGATGCTGAGCCGCCTCATGCCGAGATATAGCCGGGTGGTGTCGGTCCCGGTGAGGCCGCATTCGGTGACTTCGCCGAATCCGTCGGGTCCGCGATGATAAAGGTGCTGCACCCCGGCGCGGGCCGCGCTAATCGCCGCATCCGACAAGGGATGGGCGGAAATCATGCCGCCGATGCCGCACATGTTTATTAGGTTCCTATGCTGCTGGACTGGGGGAGGTTAAAGCGAAGGTTGTTTCGACTTGAAAGCAATGCCAATGCCCGCCCCCGGATACCAATGGCTCAAGGGCCGCTCGGCGAAAAACAGGAAGTGCCTGCCGGAATCGTTCGCGAAATCCAGCAATGTGTCGGTAACGTGGGCGTTATCCCCCAACACCAGCGCGTCGGCGGAGAGCTTGTCCCGGATGGTTTGATATTCCAGGGCTTCGTATTCGGCGGAATGGTCGCTGTCGTTGATAAAGAGGTCGATCATGGCATTCAGCGCGGTGAGCGAGGCCACCGAATCGCCGTACAGGATTTCGCCATGCTCGGCGTAAGCCCCATGCAGGAGATACCCGGCGTGCGGGTTGATGTCGGTGCCGTAATACCGACCGCCGTGGCCCTCCTCCGCGTTACGGCGCAGCGCCGCCGTGATCACGCACGCGCCCAAGCCCTTGTCGATGCCGGTTTCCACCACCACGTTCGGCTTGGTCGCCCGCACCAAGGCATACCACCCCAAACGCCGTCCATAGCGGGGCGTAGGGTCGGCGACGCTGCGGTCGGGGCTGGCGAGGGTTCGCTCGCGGATGTGCGCGGCCAGGGCCGAATCGTTCTCCAACTCCTGGATATAAGCCAGCAGGGAAGCCTGGGGCTGTCCCGTCACCACGGCCAACATCGCCGCCAGATGGCGCTTGTTGAGGTCGGACAAGTCATAGGTCAGGTTGGTGGTTTCCGACGAGGACACCAGCCATTTGAGGCTGGTCGCCACCTGTCCGCCGAGATGCTTGGCGGCTATCCAAACCCGAAAACCAAACACCGCCGCCCCGCCCAGCAACGGGGTCCGTTTTATCACGCTCAGAATAGGGGTCACGGCACAGAATTTCCTATGGCTAATGATGAGACGAAGACCAGGAGGTTATCGCAGGCGCTTTAAACGGCCCCGCACTCAAGGCGAAAATTTGATCGTCGGACAGGGCCGACGCGATGTAATAAGCCGATCCCTGGCGGGACCAGTGCTGTCCGGCATAGTCGGCGTAGCCCGCCACGATTTGGCCGGGTCTTGGGAAAACCCGCCCGCCCCGCTGGTCATAATTACCGAAAATCTGAATCAAGGCGCCCTTGCCCTGAATGTGCCGCATCACAGTGGCAATCCCCTCGACATCCGGTTTGCGGCGGTAATCCATATTGAACACCACGTCGATTAAGCCGCGTTCAATCCACGCGATTTCATCCCGCCCCTCAAGGTCACGTTTGGCCGGGTCCAACTCGGGATGTCCGTCCACGCTGACAACCAGGCGCGGGCGGATTTTTTTGGCTGCTTTGGAAAACCGCGCCACGATATCCGTGACCGCCGCGCCCTGCCATGCCCTAATCCTCTCGTGTTCCGGGCTGCCGGGGGCCGCCTTGGGCAAATCATCCCGCAATATATGGCCGGTTTTGGCGGCGTAATCCTGTTGGCAATGTGCCGACTCGCAGATACCCATGGCGCGGATATAATCGAGGTTAATACCATCGACTTCATACCGCTTTACCACATCCAAGATTAGCCCGACGATATTATCCCGGAACCGTTCATTATGTATATCATAAGCATCCGCAGGCGTCCCAGCCTCATAATACTCGGGCCACTGATTATCCTCGCGCCGGACGACGGTAAACCAAGGATGAACCTCAATCCCCAGGGCGTGGGCTTTTTGAATTAACGCTGCCAACGGGTCACGCTGTTTGCCAAGCTTGGTCTTGATAGTCGGGTCCATCGCGCTGAGCGGCGTAGGATAATGAGTACCCCGACCATGCCAGACGCAGGGAATCAATACATTAAACCCGGCTTTCTTAAGGCGGGCTAATAAGCGGTTAGTATAAAGCTCGGAAGTGGCCCATTCCGCGCTTTCATCGAATATCACCCGGTTTTGAACAAGCTTTCCATCCACTGTTACGGGAACTTTTTGCCCGCTTAAGGCGGATGGTTTTAACCAGCTTGGCGTCCGCTCGGCAAGGCCAGGAAACCGTTTGGACTCTGCCTGATATAACTGGTAAGCCGCGTCCTCCGATAAAGCTTGCCCCTGAATCCGCAAGCCTTTTATCTCGAAATCGCTGAGCCTGCCCCGCGCCTCGGTCGAGCCAATATCGGACCCCAGATACATCCGCCCCATAGCGGTATAGTTGCCTTGGTAGGCCAGATCGCGCTGAGCCAGCTTTTCCCCATCCACAAACAGTTTACAGCCGGGTTTGTCGGCATTATTCCAAACCACCGTTATCATATTCCACTCGTTCACCTCTAATGGGGAATCGGTCGAGCATGCCAAACCTTCCTGATTATTCAGGATAAACAGCAAGCGCTGTGAATAACTAGGCTCCCACCATCCCCAGGAAAGCGCCATATACCCCGATTTGCCGTCATTCCAAGGCATCGAAAAAATGGTATGCGATTGGCTTGCCCCCGCGTCCCATAGCGGTTTGATCCACAGCGATATAACGCCCTTGGCTCCGGTGATTCCAGGATGTGGCCGAAACTCCGCATACTGGTTGCCGCGCACTTTCAACGTGGTTATCTGTTTGCCGTCCTCGCCCGGCATGATTTCCGCACCATGCAACACCAGCGAATCCTTCTGCCCCAGCACGTCGCTCGTATTAGCTGGTTCCGGGTGGCTCGCCTGATTTTCTGCACCGGATTCAGCCTGAGCAGTCGTCGACTGAGCAAAACACCCTAGCCAAATACACCCACAGAGGAATATCGCGCTTGGCTTTAACCTGGTTTTTGTGCCCCGCGATATAAATATGAGCGGGCGGGACGCCCGCGCTCCGACTAGTGCTTCGTCACGCATGAAACGCCGAGTGGTTCCCGAGGGTGTCGCACGAGGCCGGATGTCTGGGGGTAGGTCGGGCATGTATTCATGCCCGACTGGCCGAAGCGTCGGGCAGGAAATACCTGCCCGACCTACACCTATCACGTCATTCAATGGCTGACAAAGCACTAGGTCGCTGGCCGAAAGGCTTAAGGCTGACTTATTCCTCCACGATCAAGCCCCGAGCAAGCTTCTGCCGGTCGATGGCCTTCTGTAGCTGCTGCTTGCGCTGGGCGGTGGCGGTGGAGGCCATCGCCAGCTTCTCGAACTTGAGGGCCAGCTCCAGATTCGCCAGCGCGTCCGGGTAGGGGATGTAAACGCCGTCCCGGATCACCTCGATGGCGTCCTCGGTGTCGGCCATGGCGAGATGCACCATCTCCTTATATTCGGCCCGCTTCAAGGTCATCGCCTTTTCCGCCAGGGCGTTGGCGCTGCGGATGTTTTCCAGCACGTTGAGATAGCGCAGGAACAGGGCCACAGCGTGGACCTGGGAAGAGTCGAGGCGCATCTGGCGGTTCTTGCCCGACGAGGTGAAGGCACCCGGCGAGTTGTTGAAGGCGTCGGTGTTGTAGAACGCCACGGTTTCTTCCAGGGTGCCGATGCTGTGGTTGTGGAAGAACGGCCCGGTGTCCGCCGCCTCCACCAGGGGCGGCGTGTTGAAGCGGTTCAGGCGGGGATGATTGGCGGGCCGGACACCGCGTGGGTCGGTGCTGCCATCGCTGTAGCAGGTGGCGTTGAAATCCGGGCCGCAGTCGTTCTGCTCGATCTGGCCGAAGCCGCCGTCATAGGCCACCGTCGGGTCCGCCAGCCGGTGCAACTGGTCGCGCATCCGTTCGATGCCGGTGTCACGGGTGGGGTTGGCGGCGGTGGTGGAACTGACCGCCCCGGCGTTCTGATGACAGCCGTTGCAGTTGGCGCTCTGGCCGAAGACGGTTTTGCCGTTGGCGTCCACCGGATTCTGCTTCTGGTCGAACAGCGCCTTGCCCCGCTCCACGATGGCCGACTTGAATTTCAGCGCGGCCAGATTCACGTCGGTGGTCCGGCCCAGGGACAGCATGTAGGCCTCCAGCGCGTCCAGTTCCTCCTCGGTGGGCAGCCTGAAATCGGCGCCTTCCACCCGGTTGAGGGTCTTGGGCAAATGCTGGCGGATGGCGCCCTTGGCGAAATCGCGCAACGAGCCGCTGTCCGGGGCGCCGTCCTGGGACCAGCCGATGGCCTGGGCCTGGCTGTTGTGCTGAGCGAAGTAGTCGGTGTCCTCCTGGAACTCGCCGGCCTTGTCCTTGAGTTCGATGGCCAGCGAGGTGGACAGGGCCAGCAGATGGGAGGCCGAACGCATCACCGGGGGCCGGTCGAAGC
>NZ_JBTEKS010000117.1:0-11436 GCF_054333355.1 Methylomagnum sp.
CCCCCGCTCCCACATTCCACGCATCCTTTTAACGCGCCTACAGGCTGTTATGAATGGTCGTCGCCGCGATGGCCGCCTGCCCCGTGGCGACGCTGATTTGATTGAGGGAGCAAACCACATCCCCGGCGGCATACAGGCCGGGAACGCGGGTCCGCTGATGGTCATCCACCCGCAGATGCCCCTTCCCATCGCATTCCGCGCCCAAGGGCAAAGCCAGCCCCGACCTCACATTGGAGCCGAGCGCCGAATACACGGTATCGAAACAATGCCGCCCTCCTCCGGCGGTGCGCAGGGCGCTGATTTTTCCGCCCGCCATGTCTACCCCCACCAATGGCGCTTCGATCACGCGGATACCCGCCGCGCTCAAAATGGTCATATCCTCGGCATTCAGCGCCATCGGCTCGCCCAGCGTCAGCAAGGTCAAATCGTCGGTATAGCGCCGCAAAAACAGCGCCTCGCCCAGCCCGCCCTTGCCGAAGCCGATGACCGCGACCTTTTGGCCGATGACTTCGTAAGCATCGCACACCGGGCAGTGACGGACGTAACCGCCGCGGATGGCATCCGTGAGATTCGGCAAGGCCGGCTCGATGTCCACCACGCCGGTCGCCAGGATGACGGTTCGGGCCTGAATTCGCCGGTTCCCGTCATAAGCGGTGAAGCCTTCGCCCTCCCGTTTTTCCAGGCGCTCGACCGCGCCAGCCACAATGTCGGCCCCGTAACGCCGCGCCTGGGCGCGGAGACGGGCCAGCAACTCATCGCCGGTGATGCCGTCGGGAAAGCCGGGGTAGTTGTGGGAGAGGGGAATCAGCGAGGCCCGGCTGGCGCCCGCGTCGATCACTTGGAAGCTCCGGCGGAACCGCGCCAGGTAGATGGCCGCCGTCAATCCGGCGGGTCCGGCGCCGATAATGAGGCAATCGAGGGGGGTGCCGTCCGTGTCCATGAATTCATTTCCGTGGTTGGCTGACTGCGCGGTTCCAACGGGCCGCATTCCCTGTTGAGACCGGCCCGGCGGCGAGGCCGTTCCCCCGGCGGCGGTTCCGTGGAAGCGCCTTTTTAGGCGCGATTAAACGGTGGTTGTCAGGGAAGGCTAGTCCCGGCCAAGGCCGCTCCCGCAGTGGATAGAATATTCCCGCTCGTTGCGCCGCCACTGCGACCGGCCATAGAGAAACCCGACGAAAGTCCAAGTGACGGCGGCCAGTAGCAGGCGGAATAGCCAATTCCCTTCCAGGCTCAGCACGCCGCCGAAATGGGAGTATTGAAACACCGCCAGGGAGAAGCAGAACATGAACCCGCCCCAGCGCAGCACGCCATAGGCCCACACGAAATGCCGCTCGCCCCGGACGCGGATTTTTTCCCACTCGGCGAGGCGTTCCGGGGACCAGCTTGGGTTTCTTTGCATGAGGGCGTCCTTTTATAAGTAGCGCGACTTACCGCTCGTGCTGAGGTATCGAAGCAGGAGCGGTCAGTTGCCCCGCCACCGCCAATTCCACCCGGTTGCGGCCATTCCGCTTGGCCCGGTACAAAGCCTCGTCGGCGGCTTCGATCAATTGCGGGAGGTTGAATCCCGGTGCCAGCGCGGCCAAGCCGCAGGAAATGGTGACGGTGTCGGACGTCCTGCCTTCGGCCAAGATCAGCACCGCCTCGGCCACGGCGGCACGCAGCCGCTCGGCGACCGTGCGCCCCTCCTCCAAACCGGTGCCGGGCAGCAGGATGACAAACTCTTCGCCGCCATACCGGGCAATCAGGTCGTCGGGCCGCAGGTGGGAGGCCAGCAGGCGGGCGACTTCCCGCAGCACCGTGTCCCCGCCCAAATGACCATAGGTGTCGTTGTAACGCTTGAAATGGTCTAAATCCACCATCACCAAACACAACGGGCAGCCGTCCAAGTGGCAGCGGTTCAGGACCATGGGGTAATACTCTTCCAGCCAGCGCCGACTCCTGAGGCCGGTCAGGGCGTCGATATTGGCGGCTTGCTCCAGTTTGAGGCTGCGGCTCTGGGCATTGAGCAACCGCAGCTTATCGTCGCGGGAACGGCGGGACAGGATGTAGAGCAGGTTCCGGGCGACGCCATGGCACTGATCCACCAGCGCCCACAGCACATCGTGATGGACCACCAGCACTTCCGCGCCCTTCGCCGCCGTGACCAGGGCCGTGGCGCCCTTGCCGTCGATCAAGGAAAGCTCTCCGGCGCAATCGCCCGGCCCCAGCACGGCGTGCGGCGGCTGGGTTGGGCTGCTGACATAAACCCGCAATTCGCCCGTCAGGACGATGTAAAGATTGAGATTGGACTTGCCCGGCTCAAGCAGCACCTCGCCCTCGACGAGTTGGCGGTGGGGGCAATCTTCCAGCAAAGTCCGAAGGCTATTGAAATCGACGTTCTGGAACAGCGTGCTGAATTCCAGGGAAGTCAAACAATCGGGCGTGGGCACGGGGGTTGTCCTTGGTGGTGATCCAGTCTCTTGCGCGCCTTGAAATTTTGTCCGGCGCACCAGCGGATTATAGCTGGCTGCTTTCTAATGTCGGAGAATCGGCGCGATGCCTCGACCACTCAGCGGATAGGGCGGAGGGATAACATCCCTTGGAAGGATGTTGTCCCTTTTTTCCCTCACAACTTGAACCCCGTACATGCCAGGTAACTATCCCATGGGCAACCTCCTCAAACTCGCCTTCAAACTCGCCGCCCGCGATTGGCGCAGCGGCGAACTGACCATCCTCGTGGCCGCGCTGTGCATCGCCGTGGCCGCGTCCACCGCCGTGAGCCTCCTGGGCGACCGGCTGACCCGCACCATGAACCTGCAAGCGGCGGAGTTCCTGGGCGCGGACCTGTCCGTCAACGGCCACCAGCCACCGCCTCACGAATGGTTCGACCAAGCGCGGACGCTGGGGCTGCAAACCTCCCAAACCTCGGAATTTTCCAGCGTGCTGGTGGAAGGCGACGAACTGCTGCTGGTGGGCGTCAAGGCCGTGACGGCGGGCTATCCCCTGCGCGGCGCGGTCAAAACCACCGTCGGCGACCTCGCGGCGGACGCCGAAACCCACGCCATCCCCGCCCCCGGCGAAGCCTGGGTGGAACCGCGTGTGTTGTCGTCCCTGGGCATGCCATTGGGCGGGGAAATCACCGTCGGGGAAAAGCCGCTGCGCGTCACCCAGCTCGTCACCCACGAGCCAGACCGGCGCGGCGATTTATACAGCCTGTCGCCACGGGTCATGATGAACGAGGCGGACTTGGAGGCCACCCACGTCATCCAGCCCGGCAGCCATGTGCATTATTACGCGCTGTTCGCCGGGCCGGAAAAGCCCCTGCTGGAACTCAAGCGCTGGATTAAGCCACACATCCAGCCCGGCCAGCGCATCACCGACATCCACGAGGACCGCCCCGAATTGGGCAACGCCCTGACCCGCGCCGAGCGCTATCTGGGATTGACCAGCATCGCCGTGGTGCTGATCGCGGGCGTCGCCATCGCCATGAGCGCCCGCCGCTACACCGAGCGGCATTTCGACATGACCGCCATGCTCAAATGCCTGGGCGCGCGGGAGCGGGAGGTGTTGGGGGTTTACCTGCTGCAATTCACGCTGATTGGACTGGCCGGGAGCGTGACTGGCTGCGCCATCGGCTACGGTTTGCAGGAGGGCGTGGTGTATTTCATCCGCGCCCTGCTGCCCCATTCGCTGGTGGAGCCGGGTCTGTTCGCCCTGCTGTTCGGCACCGGCACGGGCCTCTTGATCCTGTTCGGCTTCGCCCTGCCGCCGATTCTCCGGCTCAAGCGCTTGCCGCCGCTGCGGGTGCTGCGCCGCGATTTGGAACCCCTGCCCTCCTCCGCGTGGCTGGTGTACGGCGTCGCCACGCTGGCCCTCGCCGCCTTGCTGTGGCGCTATACCCAGGATTGGAAAATGACCGCCACCGTGCTGGCGATAGGCGGCGCGTCGGTGGCGCTGTTCAGCCTGCTGGGCCTGTCGCTGCTGAGTTTGGCCCGGCGGCTGGTGCCCCATGTGCCGCTGGCGGTGCGGTTCGGGCTGCAACACCTGACCCGTCGGCCCCGGCTGGGCGTGAGCCAAATCCTGGCCTTCGGCATCACCCTGGTGGCGATGCAGGTCAGCCTGTTGGTCCGCACCGAGCTATTGCAGGAATGGCAGCGGCAACTCCCCGAGGACACCCCCAACCATTTCGCCCTGAACCTGTTCGACGCCGATCTGGCGCGGTTCCGGGAATTCTTGAAGAACGAGGCCATCCCCAGCCAGCCCCTTTATCCCATCGTGCGGGGCCGCTTGGTCACGGTGAACGGGAAGGACGTGTTCCAGATCGTCTCCAAGGACTCGCGGGCGGAAGGCGCCATCAATCGGGAGTTGAGTCTGACTTGGAGCGACAAGCTGCCGCCGGACAACCGGCTCATCGAAGGACAATGGCGGGATAGCGACCATGGCGGCGGGTCGGCGGAGGTCTCGATAGAGAAGGAGTTGGCCGATAATCTGGGCGTGGTGCCGGGCGATAAATTGGGTTTCAGCATCGGCGGGCAGGATGTCGCTGCCACCGTGGTGAATACCCGCAGCGTGCGCTGGGACACCATGGCACCCAATTTCTTCATGATCTTCTCGCCCGGCGTGTTGGACGCCCACCCGCACACCTGGCTCACCAGCTTCTATCTGCCCTCCGGCCAGAAGCCCGCCCTGGCGCGGTTGTCGAAAGCCTTCCCCGGCGTGACGATTCTGGAAGTGGACCGGCTGTTGAAACAATTCCAATCCATCCTGCTGCAAGTCACGCGGGCGATTGAATTCGTGCTGGTGATGGCGTTGGCGGCGGGATTTACGTTGCTGTTCGCGGCGGTGCGGGCGACCTTGGACGAGCGGATTTACGAGGACGTGCTGCTACGCACCATGGGCGCCAGCCGGAAGCTGTTGCGGTTGGCGCAGTGGGTGGAATTTTCGGCGCTGGGGTTCCTGTCGGGGCTGCTGGCGGCGGGCATGGCCGAGGCGATTACGTGGATTCTGTACAGCCGGGTGTTTAATCTGGACTGGCATTTCCATTGGGAAAGCTGGCTGGTCACGCCGCTGCTGGGGGCTTTGGCCATCGGGCTGGCGGGCTATTGGAATACCCGGCCCGTGGTGCGGAATAGCCCGATGCGGGTGCTGCGGGAGTTGTGAAATAAAGGATTGTAGGATGGGGGAAGCGCTCGCGGAACCCAACCTACGGGCTAATTCCCCCCTGTGCAAAAGTCCAGGGAAGATTTCCAGGAGGATTGAGGCTCTCTAAGAAGCCAAGAAATCCCCCTCGATACGGCTGATGAAGCTTCTTGCTAGCCAGTAAAACGTAAGCGCCTGTTTTTAGGGAGTTTCGCGCTAACGTCAATAGAGCCTAAAATTCCCTCACCACAATAACGATGAAGCAGGGGCGTCCCATGAAATCTTACACGCGGCTATGGGGAACACTGGTCATGCTGGGGCTGGCGGTCATGCCACCGCCGGGCAGGGCGGACACCCACGCCTTGATCATGGGCATCGGCCACTACGCCGATCCCAAGAGTCGCCTCCCCGGCATTGACAAGGACCGGGATCGTGCCCGAACCATCGCCCGCCACCTGGGCGTGAAGGACAGCCGCATCACCGAACTCGGCGACAGCCAATTGACCCTGGCCGGCACGCGCCGGGCCTTCGATGATTTGTTGGGCAAGGTGGGCGAGGACGATGCCGTGTTCGTGTACTACTCCGGCCACGGCTCCCGCCGCATGGTGGGCCAGAGCTGCGCCGAATCGCTGGTCACCTATGATGGCAAGCCCTTTACCGACCAGGAATTGGAAGGGAAACTGCGGCAACTGTCGGAAAAATCCCGCAAGCTCGTCGTCTTCCTGGACGCCTGTTTTTCCGGAGGCGCCACCCGCGCCCGCTCGCGGGCCTATGAGCCCAAGGCCGTGGAAGGCGATGCAAAGCCGGTGCCCAAATATCTGCCCGGCGACGATTGCAGCCAGCCGGTGAACGCCACCCGCGATTACAGGGTATTGCAGTCGAAATGGGGGGTGGCGGTGGACAATTTCATCCATGTTGCCGCCGCCCGTGACGATGAGGTTTCATTCGCCACTGACGGGGGAAGCCTAGCAACCCAGGCTTGGCTGCGATGCCTCGAAGAAGGCGTCCCGGACAGCGATGGCAGCGGCGGTCTCACGGCGAAGGAAATCCAGCATTGCGCTCAGGCCAATCTCGACCGCCAGGCGGACTTTTTGGCCCCCGACAAACCCGATCACATCACCCTCATCGGCAACCGCGACACGGTGCTGAATCTCAGCGATAACCTTATCCCGGACCCCGCGCCCGCGCCGCCCGATGCCAAGGCCGCCTTGCAGGACATCTACCACAGCCGCGACGCCCGGCGGCGGGTCGAGGTTCAGTTGGCCCAGGACAGCGTGCGGATTAACCAGGACTGGCTGAGCTTCCGGGTCACTTCGGCGGAATCCGGCTATGTGTCTGTGCTGATGGTCGGCTCGGACGGCACCACCTTCGACGTGCTGTTTCCCAACCGGGAGGACCGGGACAACCACATCGCCGCCGGGCAGACCTTGGACCTGCCCCGCCCGAATTGGCGGCTCCGGGCGGCGGGCCCGGCCGGGGTGGATCACTTGCTGGTTCTGGTCAGCCCGGAGCCGCGTGATTTCTCCGGCTTAATCACCACCCAGGCCGATCCTTTCGGCAGCATCGCCACCACGCGCCAATCCACCAGCGGCGTGCAAAGCACGGCGGGCGCGGCGGGCTGCGCCGGGTCGGCCTGCGACTATGGCGCGGCGCTGGTTCAAGTTCGGGAAACGCCCTGAGTGTAGGGTGGGCATGTACTCATGCCCACCAAATGGGTCTGGTCAAAAAACTCAATGAGTCGAGGAAAAACAATATGAACAACAAATGTTTCCTGTGGGGCTTGGGCGTATGCCTCCCGCTGATCCTGGCCGGTTGCCAAATGCCCAAGGCTGGCGTGGTGACGGCGCGGGGTCAGGGTGCCGCCTCGGACGAGCGCAATTTCGTGGTGGAGCCGGTCGCCGCCACGGGGCGCAAACTGGCCCTGGTCATCGGCAATGACGATTACCCGGAAGCCCCGTTGAAAAACCCACTCAACGACGCCCGCGACATGGCCCGCGCCCTGATTGGCCTGGGTTTTGAGATTGTCGGCGGAAAGGCCCAGCCCAACCTGAAGCTGGAGGAGATGAATAAAGTCGTGCGCGACTTCGGCGACTCGTTGAAGCCGGGGATGGTGGGGCTGTTTTACTTCGCTGGCCACGGGATGCAGGTCAACAACCGGAACTACCTGATTCCGGTGGGTTCCGGCATCCGGCGGGACGACGAGGTACCGTTCCGCGCCTTCGATGCCAATCAGGTCTTGGCGAAGATGGACAGCGCCCATAACGGGCTGAACCTGATGATTCTGGACGCCTGCCGAAATAATCCCTTCGAGCGCAGTTTCCGCTCCGACACGGCGGGGCTGGCGTCGATGAAGGCGCCCGCCGGGACGTTGATTCTGTATGCCGCCAAACCTGATACGAAATCCAAGGATAGCGATGCGAGCGGGCGGAATGGCTTATACACCGGCACTTTGTTGAAGCATCTCGGCACGCCCGGCTTGACGGTCGAGGATATGCACAAGAAGGTGGCGCGGGAGGTGATTAGTCTTTCGGGGCAGGATCAAACGCCTTGGCAGGAGGGCATGTTGCTGGGGGAGGGGGATTTTTGTTTTGCGGGGTGTGTGGCGGAAGGGCCGACGCCTACGCCCGTGCCCGTACCCGCTCCGATACCCCGCCCACAGCCCGCCCCCACGCCAGCGCCGCGCCCCGAACCCGCCCCCTACACGCCGCCGCCCGCGCCTGCTAAATGCGACTACTGCCCGGAGATGGTCCGCCTTCCGGGCGGGGAATTCATGATGGGATCGGACGCCAGCGACCCGGAGGCGGGCAGCGACGAAAAGCCCCGCCACCGGGTACGGGTGGCGGCGTTTTCGCTGGGCAAATACGAGGTGACGCAAGGCCAGTGGCGGGCGGTCATGGGCAGCAATCCTTCAGCTTTCAAGGATTGTGGCGACGACTGCCCGGTGGAAAGCATCAGCTTTGACTATGTGCAAACCTATATCACCAAGCTCAATCGGCTAACGGGTGGGCGCTATCGGCTGCCAATCGAGGCCGAATGGGAATATGCCTGCCGGGTGGGCGGCAGCCAGCGCTACTGCGGGGCCGACAGTCCGGGGCCGGTGGCTTGGTACTATGAGAATTCGGGCAGCAAAACCCACCCGGTCGGGCAGAAGCTGAGGAATAGCTGGGGACTATACGACATGAGCGGCAATGTGTGGGAATGGACCTGCTCGGCGTACACGGAGCAGGGCTATGACGGGAGTGAGTCGGTATGCACAAATAATGCCACTGCCCGCCGGGTGGTTCGCGGCGGTTCCTGGCTCAACGGTCCTACTGACGTGCGTTCCGCCGACCGCTACAGGTACGATCCAGACTTCCGCTTCCTCTACCTGGGTTTTCGGCTTGCCCAGGACTAATTTCCTGTATTCTTTGGTCTTTTTCCTTTTTTCTTCTTTTCTTTCAGCGGGGTTCCAAGGGGCGGCAGCCCCTTGGGCGATTTTTTTTTCGGTTCCTATCGCGTCAGGCAAGATGCGGCCCCGCCCGCTTGCTATCCTAAGCGCTTTCAATTTGCTTTCAGAAGGTGAACGCATGGCCAGCATGAGCATTCGGGGGCTGGATGACCAAGCCCTGGCACACTTGAAACACCAGGCAGAACAGGAGGGCAGCAGCTTGAACAGCCTAGTGCTGCGGCTTCTGCGGCAAGGCGCGGCGCTCCCCAACCCGGCGGGGGAACGTTTATGCCAATACGATGATCTCGACGCCTTGGCGGGCACCTGGAGCGACGCAGACGCCGAAGCTTTTGAGCGCCATGTCGCGGCCTTCGCGGAAACCGACCCGGCCTTATGGGCCTAATCCATGCGCCCCATCCTGCTCGACACCAACGCCTACACCGCCCTCAAGCGCGGCGATCCGACCGTCGTGGCGGTCGTGCAGCACGCCCCCAGCCTGTTGCTGTGCGCCACCGTGCTGGGTGAATTGCTGGCCGGATTCGCCGCCGGCCAAAAGGAAGCGGTCAATCGGGCCGAATTGACCCGGTTTCTCGCCTCCCCCAGGGTCAGTCTGATCCCCGTGACCGCCGCGACCGCCGACCTCTATGGGGTGGTGTATGCCGCCTTACGCCGCAAGGGTCGGCCCATTCCCACCAACGATTTGTGGATCGCCGCCAGCAGCCTGGAACACGGCGCCGCCCTGCTGAGCCTGGACGCCCATTTCCAGGCCATCGACGGCTTACGGGTGGGGACGTGTCTCGAAGATTTCATTCCATGATGTTTAAACCGCTGCGGCGCGGCGATGCCGCCGCCTCTTAGGCGATTTTCGGAAACTGACCCCATAACCGACACCAAGCCCACAGCCATTGGCGATAGCCATAACCCGCCGCCATCGTCCCCGCTATCCGTCCCCCAAACGCCCGCGCTATACTGCCTGACCAACCCACTTGGTCAAGTCCGCCCATGAGCACCTACACCGTTTACAACGCCAAAACCCACCTGTCCCAGTTGATCGAGCAAGCCTGCTCGGGCCAGGAAGTCATCATCGCCCGTGGCAAGCAACCGCTGGTCAAGCTCGTGCCACTGCAAGCCCCCGGCCAGGGCCGCCAATTCGGCGCGATGCGGGGCCGGGCGACGGTGGGCGAGGCGTTTTTCGAGCCCTTGCCGGACGACGAACTCCGCGCCTGGGAAGACCCCGCATGAAGGCGCTGCTGGACACCCACGCCCTGCTGTGGTGGCTGGATGGCGACGAAAGTCTGTCCCCCACCGCCCGTGCGTGGATCGCCGCCCCGGATCATATCGTGCTGGTCAGCGCCGCCTCGGCCTGGGAAATCGCCACCAAGGTACGGATCGGCAAATTGCCGGGCGCGGTGGAGGTCGCCGCCCGCTACCATGAGTGCCTCGCCGAGCAGGGCTTCACGCCGCTCGCCATCAGCACCGACCATGCCCTGCGGGCGGGTGGCCTGCCGGGACCGCACCGCGACCCTTTCGACCGCATGTTGATCGCCCAGGCCCAAGCCGAGAACGTCTGGCTCATCAGCAACGAAACCCTGTTCGATGACTATGGCGTGCGCCGTCTGTGGTGAAGCACCTTTTCTTCCCCAGCACGGCGTATCTATTTTGAAATAGAATCGGATGGCAATGATTTAACCCGGCTTTCCGCCTCGCCCCGGATCGAGGCTGTTTCATAAAACGCAGGCACACCCATGAAAACAACAATCCTGCTCGCGTCGATCCTCGCCACCGGCCTTTTAACCGCGTGCCAAACCTCGCCCCTCACCTCCCTGCGCGGCGGCACCCCACCGCCGGGCGGCATCCGCAATCTGCAAGTGGTCTCCGCCCAGACCGAAGGCAAGCGCATCGCCTTGGTGGTCGGCAACAGCGGCTACCGCCATATCTCCACACTCCCCAATCCCGCCAACGACGCCCAACTGATGGCCGACACCCTGCGCCGGGCGGGCTTTGAACTGGTCGGCGGCAAGGCTCAGCTTGATTTGGACAAGGCCCACTTTGAAAAGGCCATCCAAGCCTTTGGCACCCAGCTTGGGGCGGGCAGCGTGGCGCTGTTTTACTACGCCGGGCACGGGGTGCAGGTGGATTCGGAAAACTGGCTGGTTCCGGTCAGCGCCGCTGCCGCGAAGAAAGCGGATGTGGATTTTCAGATGGTCAATGCCAAGCTGGTGTTGAAGCAGATGGAGAACGCGGGCAGTCGGCTGAATCTGGTGATTCTGGACGCCTGCCGCAACAATCCCTTCCCGGCACTCAAGCGGATGGCGGGCGGCGGTTTGTCAGGGATGAAAGCCCCGGAAGGTACGTTGATCGCCTATGCCACCGAGCCTGACGATGTTGCCGCCGATGGCGAGGGCGATCACAGCCCTTACACGACGGCCTTGGCGAAGACGCTGCTGCAACCGGGCTTGCCGTTGCTGGAGGCGTTCAATCAAGTGGGGGTGCAGGTCAAGCAAGCCACGGGCGGCAACCAAAAGCCGTGGATTTCCAACTCGCCCATCGAGGGCGCGTTTTACTTTCTGCCCGGTGAATCTCCCAAGCCCGGCCCCGAGATAAACCCGCAGCAGGCCGAGCAACGGTTCTGGGATGACATGAAGGACAGCACCGACCCGGCGGATTTCCGCACCTATCTGGGCCAGGATCCGCAGGGGCTACATGCCGGGCTGGCCCGCAATCGGCTGGCGCGGTTGGAAACACCCGCGCCGCCACCTACCCCAGCGCCCCGCCCGCAGCCAGCCCCGGCACCCACGCCAGCGCCGCGCCCCGAACCCGCCCCCTACACGCCGCCGCCCGCGCCTGCTAAATGCGACTACTGCCCGGAGATGGTCCGCCTTCCGGGCGGG